>JBBIHD010000001.1:0-13051 GCA_037447195.1 Nitrospirota bacterium
ACACGCTTCTCCCCGAGTTCGTCGAGTTCTGCAGAAGCAGCGTGCTGGTGGGCCACGTGGTCTCCATTGACCTGGCCTTTCTCAGCCAGGAGGCAAAGCGGGTCCTGGGGGCCGCCCTGGAAAACCCTGTTGTGGACACTTTCGCGCTGTACCGGTGGCTCCGGAAGCGGGAAGACAACACCTGCGCCTACTATGACGGCAACGGCGAGGATGCCGCGCTCTATGCCCTGGCGGAACGCTATCAGATCTCCGTGGACAGCGCCCATAATGCCCTGAGCGACGCCTTTGTGACGGCCCAGCTGTTCCAGCGTTTTCTGACTCAGCTTCCCGGCCTGGGCATCCGCACGGTGCGCGACCTGCTCAGGATCGCCGTGCCCTGAATTTCGCCGGGGAGGCAGCGCTTCTGACTGAGGCAACTTGCGTTTTCGTCAGGCTATAACAAGAAAGCAACATCAATATCCTGGTTTTCGCGCAAAGGCGCAAAGGTGCGCCAAAGAAAGAACAAGGATTTGCATCATCGGTCTGAGGCGAAGCCTTGCTATATGTACATTCCGGACCGGCCCGAGTTGAGGGGCCCGTCCGCACAAGGAGGTGGAAAGGGGGAGAACGAGGGGCGGCATGCAGCGCCAGCAGGCTGGCGCAGGGCTTCAATGGATCATATCACAATCATTCGCAAGGGAGGAAGATCATGGTAACAAAAGAAACGCAGACAGCATACTGGAAGGAGAACCTTACGTACATCGTCATTCTGCTGACGATCTGGTTCGTCGTGTCCTATCTTTTCGGCATCATCATGGCCGACACGCTCGATACCATCAGGCTCGGCGGCTTCCCTCTGGGATTCTGGTTCGCCAGCCAGGGGTCAGAGATCACTTTCGTGGTGCTCATCGCCGTGTATGTGAAGCTCATGAACCGGCTCGACCAGAAATACGACGTGCACGAGCGGTAGTTTCTCGCTGAGCGGGATCCGTCTCAGACAGACCAAGCCGGAAGGCAAGAAACCTTTACGAAAGGGGAGTATCGAATGAGTATCTTAGCATGGACCTGGATCATCGTAGGGCTGTCGTTTGCCCTTTATATCGGCATCGCCATCTGGGCGAAGGCCAAAACGACGGGCGACTTCTATGTCGCCGCAAAGCAGGTGCATCCCGTTCTGAACGGCATGGCAACGGGCGCGGACTGGATGTCGGCGGCCTCCTTCATCTCCATGGCGGGCATGATCGCCTTCCTGGGCAGGGACGGGGCCATGTACCTCATGGGCTGGACCGGCGGCTACGTGCTGCTTGCCATGCTGCTGGCGCCCTATCTCCGGAAGTACGGCAAGTACACGGTGCCCATGTTCGTGGGCGAGCGCTACTATTCGCAGAGCGCCCGCGTCGTGGCCGTGGTGTGCGCCATCTTTGTGTCCTTCGTCTATGTCGCCGGCCAGATGCGCGGCGTGGGCGTGGTCTTCTCGCGCTTCCTTGAAGTGGACATCACCCTGGGCGTGATCATCGGCATGGCCATCGTCTTTTTCTACGCCGTCATGGGCGGCATGAAGGGCATCACCTACACCCAGGTGGCCCAGTATGTGGTGCTGATCACGGCCTACATGATCCCGGCCATCTTCATCTCCATCATGCTCACGGGCAATCCGGTGCCGCAGATCGGCTTCGGCAGCTCGCTCAGCGAGAACGGCATGGCCATGCTGAACACCAACGCGGGATATCTGCTGGACAAGCTGAACGGCCTGCACACGGAGCTCGGGTTGTCGGCCTATACGTCCGGGGGCGGCAAGAGCACCATCGACGTGTTCATGATCACCCTCGTGCTGATGGTCGGCACGGCCGGCCTGCCGCACATCATCATCCGCTTCTTCACCACACCGACCATCAGGGGCGCCCGCTCCTCGGCCGGCTGGGCACTGCTGTTCATCGCCATCCTGTACACCACGGCGCCCGCCGTGGCGGCCTTTGCTAAGCTCAACCTTATCAAGACCGTGCAGAACAAGACCTACGCAGAAGCTCCGTCGTGGTTCAAGAACTGGGAAAAGACGGGCCTCCTCGCCTGGGCTGACAAGAACGGCGACGGGAAGATCCAGTTCGCCAAGGGCGAGCCCTTCAAGGGCAAGCTCGTGTTCGCCAAGGATGCGGCGGGCAAGGTCATGACGGGCAAGTACGGCGAGCGCGTCGTGGCCAGCGAACTGACGGCCACGGCCAACGAGCTGTATATCGACCGCGACATCATCGTGCTGGCGAATCCCGAGATCGCGAAGCTGCCGGCCTGGGTGGTGGCGCTCGTGGCCGCCGGCGGACTGGCGGCGGCGCTCTCGACGGCAGCGGGACTGCTCCTGGTCATTGCCTCGGCGCTCTCCCATGACCTGATCAAGAACGTGATCGCGCCGAACATCTCGGAAAAAGCCGAGCTGGTATACGCGCGCCTGGCCGCAGGCCTGGCCGTCCTGGTTGCCGGCTACCTGGGCATCTATCCGCCCGGGTTCGTGGCCCAGGTGGTGGCCTTCGCCTTCGGTCTGGCCGCGTCGTCCTTCTTCCCCGTGATCATCATCGGCATCTTCTGGAGGCGCGCGACCAAGGAAGCGGCCATGGCCGGCATGCTGAGCGGCATCATCTTCACGGCCGCCTACATCATCTACTTCAAGTTCATGAACCCCGCGGCGAACGTGCCGGCCAACTGGCTCTGGGGCATCTCGCCCGAGGGCATCGGCGCCGTGGGAATGGCGATCAACCTGATCGTGATGGTCGTCGTGTCGAAGTTCACGAAGGAGCCGCCGCAGCACGTGCAGGACATGGTGGCCGGCCTCCGGTATCCCCGGGAGTAGTGTCCGCGTACCTCCGATAGAACACAGAGGCCACTGGTATGACCGGCCAGGGGTCAGGGGAGAATCCTCCCTTGACCCCCGGCCGTTTTTCTTCTACACTACAGCAATAATTCTGAAAAAAGCATTTGGACGCGGATAAAATCAGGAACGTCTGATAAATTCAAAAGAAACCTACGGTTAATTCTTGAAAAAGAACTCTCCTGCAAAGTGAAAGGCTTTACAGGACAAAAGCATTTGCTTTTTCAGGGTTTATCCGCTTTTTCCGTGTCCCAACTGCCGTTTTTAGGATAAGCGCTCATTTGCAATCCCTGTTCCCGCAGTCGTTGACGCGGGGACCGCATCGAGGAAGGAGGGTAAGGAATGTCAAAAGAAAGCATTGATGTGCTGCTTTCCGAGAAGCGCACCTTTGCGCCGTCCAAGGAATTCAGCAAGAACGCCCATGTCAAGGACATGAAGGAGTACGAAAAGCTGTACAAGCAGTCCGTTGACAGCCCTGAGAAGTTCTGGGGAGAGATGGCGGAAAAGAACCTCACCTGGTTCAAGAAGTGGGACAAGGTGCTGGACTACGATTTTACGAAGCCCTACATCAAGTGGTTCAGCGGCGGCAAGATGAACGCCTCGTACAACTGCATTGACCGGCACCTCACGTCGGCAACGCGGAACAAGGCGGCCATCATCTGGGAGGCCGACGACGGCAGCTACAAGTCCTACACCTACCAGCAGGTGGCCTACGAGGTGAACCGCTTCGCCAACGTGCTGAAGAAGCAGGGCGTCAAGAAGGGCGACCGGGTGACGCTCTATCTGCCCATGATCCCCGAGCTGGCCTTCTCCATGCTGGCCTGCGCCCGCATCGGCGCCATCCACTGCATCGTCTTCGGCGGCTTCTCGTCCCAGGCCCTGCGGGACCGGATCAACGACAGCGGCTCCACGGTGCTCGTGACGGCCGATGAAGGCGTCCGGGGCGGCCGCAAGGTGCCCCTGAAGGCCAACGTGGACACGGCGCTGCAGGAAAGCCCGAGCGTCAAGAAGGTGATCGTGGTGAAGCGCTCGGCCGGCGACATCGACATGGAGCCGGGCAGGGACTTCTGGTGGCACGAGGAAATGACCGCGAAGGACATCTCGAACACCTGCGAGCCCGAGCAGATGGACGCCGAGGACCCGCTCTTCATCCTCTACACCTCGGGCTCCACAGGCAAGCCCAAGGGCGTGCTGCATACCACGGGCGGGTACCTGCTCTATACGATGATGACCTTCAAGTGGATCTTCGACTACCATGACGAAGACATCCACTTCTGCACGGCCGACATCGGCTGGGTCACGGGCCACAGCTACATCGTCTACGGGCCCATGGCAACGGGCGCCACGACGCTCATGTTCGAGGGCATCCCGTCCTATCCGGACCCGGGCCGGTTCTGGGACATCTGCGACAAGCACCGCGTGAACATCCTGTACACGGCTCCCACGGTGATCCGCTCGCTGATGCGCGAAGGCGAGCAGTGGGTCCAGAAGTACGATCTCTCGTCGCTGCGTGTGCTCGGCTCGGTGGGCGAGCCCATCAACCCCGAGGCGTGGATGTGGTACCACATGAACGTGGGCAAGGGCAAGCTGCCCATCGTGGACACCTGGTGGCAGACCGAGACGGGCGGCATCCTGATCACGCCGCTGCCCGGCGCCATGACCACGAAGCCCGGTTCGGCCTGCAGGCCCTTCCCGGGCGTCGTTCCCAAGGTCGTGAAGGAAGACGGATCACCCGCCGCGGTGAACGAAGGCGGCTACCTGGTCATCGACAAACCCTGGCCCGGCATGCTGCGCGGCACCTACGGCGACCCCGAGAACAAACGCATCAAGGAGGTCTACTTCAGCCGCTTCGCGGGCAAGTACTTCACCGGCGACGGCGCCCGCATCGACGAGGACGGCGACTTCTGGCTCATGGGCCGCATCGACGACGTGGTGAACGTGTCGGGCCACCGGCTCGGCACGGCCGAAGTGGAGTCCGCGCTCGTGAGCCACGAGAAGGTGGCAGAGGCGGCAGTGGTCGGTTTCCCCCACGACATCAAGGGCGAGGGCCTCTATGTGTTCGTGACGCTGAAGGAGGGTGTGCAGGCTTCGGACGATCTCAAGAAGACCCTGGTAGGCCACGTGCGGACCGTCATCGGCCCCATCGCATCGCCGGACAAGCTGCAGTTCGCACCCGGCCTGCCGAAGACCCGCAGCGGCAAGATCATGCGGCGCATCCTGCGTAAGATCGCCCACAACCAGCTCGAGGACCTGGGCGACACGTCGACGCTCGCTGATCCGTCCGTTGTGGACTCGCTCGTGAAGGGACGGATCGCCTGATCCGTTTTCCGGCATCGCATTGCAACGGCGGGGACCCTTCCCCGCTGTTTTTTTTTTGCCCTGGGTGCCTTGGGACGAAGGCTTTGTGATCTCATCATCACACGGCAACAGTTGCAGCAGGCGCAAATGAGAGAGGAATTTTTCAAATCAGTGCATTCCTGTTACTGGACCGTGCTGTCTTAGCCGCGCTGGATAGTAATACTTTAATTGTATGGTTTGGCCGGCTTATTTATCTCCCCCCAGTGCTCCGATGATGATATAATAAAAAACACAACTGTGAATTTTCATCTCGCCGGATTCGTATCGTCCCCTGATGCATCTCCTCAAAGCTGCCATAGTATTTTGATCCACCGCTTTCCGAAGACGCAGGCTCTGCATCCTGTGCGAGGCAGCGGTGTTCATGCCGTCCCTGTATTAACACGTTTCTGCGTGAATCGGTACAATCAGTTCCGTCCTATTCATATTTCAGGATCTGCCGGGTTTGGAGTGGGTGGTCTTATCGTCCTCTGTAGCTCAGTTGATCGGGATTGCATCGGCTTTTTTCATAGCCTCTCTGCATTCCCATGGAAAAATTTAGGCGCGCGACCGAGTCCGAGGGTCAAACATTTCGGACTGTTTGAGTCCGCAGGACGAGTTTCCGAAATGTACCGAGGACGACCGAGCAAGTCGTAAAAAATTTTCGTCGGGCGCCCTTCTTTCGGTCACCTTTCTTGGGCGCGCAAGAAAGGTGACAAAAAACTCCTGGATTATATAGCGGAAATCAACACAGAGACAATTTAGCGGCCCACATAAAAGCCAGAAGACCCCTATTTTATCGCATTGAAGGAGGGCATTGCTATGGGAGTGTCGAGAAGGGATTTTCTCAAGATCTCCGGCGGCACGGCGCTGCTCGGGTCCCTTGGGACGGCGCTTGATGCCGCGGCCGATGAGGACCAGCAGCTGCGGATCAAGGACGCGAAAGAAACAAAGACCATCTGTCCCTACTGTTCCGTCGGATGCGGCATCATCGTTCATACCAAGGACGGCAAGGTGGTGAACACCGAAGGCGATCCCGACCACCCCGTGAGCGAAGGCACGCTCTGTTCCAAGGGCGCGTCGCTCATCTCGATCATCAACAATCCCACGCGGATCACCAAGCCCCGCCATCGCGCGCCGGGCGCATCGGACTGGAAAGAGGTGGAGTGGGACTGGGCGCTCGACCGTATCGCCAAGCTCGTCAAGGATTCGCGCGACAAGTCCTTTGTCCGCACCGCAAAGAACAAGGTTAAGGAAAAGGGACCTGACGGAAAGGAAGTGACCACGGTCAAGGACCTCGTGGTCAACCGCACCGACGGGATCGCCCATATCGGCAGCGCGGCGCTGGACAACGAGGAGTGCTACCTGCTCCAGAAACTGGTCCGGTCCTGGGGCCTGGTGGCAGTCGAGCACCAGGCGCGCATCTGACACTCCGCAACTGTAGCGGCTCTGGCAGAGTCGTTCGGACGCGGTGCTATGACGAACCACTGGAACGATTTCAAGAACTCCGACGTGATCCTGGTCATGGGTGCGAACCCCGCTGAGAACCATCCCGTATCTATGAAATGGGTGATGCGCGCCAAGGAAAAGGGCGCGAAGTTCATCGTGGTGGACCCCCGGTACACCCGGTCGGCGGCGCAGGCAGACCTCTTTGTTCCCATGCGCTCCGGAACGGACATTCCCATCCTGGGCGGGCTGATCAAGTACATCATCGACAACAAGCTCTACTTCAGGGACTACCTCGCTTCCTATACGAACGCATCGTTCCTGGTGAACCCCGATTTCAAGGGGCCCGGCGAGCTGAACGGCCTCTTCTCGGGCTATGACATCGAAGGTAGGAAGTATGACAAGGCCACCTGGTCCTTCCAGATGGACGAGAACGGCCTGCCGAAGAAGGACCCAGGCCTCAGCAACCCCAACTGCGTGTTCCAGCTCCTGAAGAAGCATTATTCCCGCTACACGCTCGACGTCGTCTCCGACATCTCGGGCTCGCCGAAGGACAAGCTTGAGGCCTTCTATAAGATGTACGCCTCCACGGGCAGGCCCGACAAGGCAGGCACGGTGCTGTACGCCATGGGCTGGACCCAGCACACCGTGGGCACCCAGAACATCCGGGCCATGACGATCATCCAGTTCCTGCTGGGCAACATGGGCGTGGCAGGCGGCGGCGTGAACGCGCTGCGCGGCGAATCGAATGTGCAGGGGTCCACGGACCACGGCATCCTGTTCCACATCCTGCCGGGTTATCTGCCGGCGCCGAGGGCCTCATGGTCCGATCTCGCCACCTACATCGAGAAGAACACTCCGAAGACAAAGGACCCCAAGAGCCTCAACTGGTGGTCCAACCGGGGCAAGTATATCACGAGCTACCTGAAAGCCATCTACGGCGGAAAAGCAACAAAGGAGAGCGACTTCGGTTATGCCTGGCTGCCGAAGCTTGACGAGGGCATGAACCTGTCCTGGCTCATGCTCTTCGACGCCATGTTCAAGGGCAAGTATGAAGGCTTCTTTGCCTGGGGCCAGAACCCGGCCTGCTCGGGCTCGAACGCAGGCAAGGTGCGCAAGGCCCTCGGTAAATTGAAGTGGATGGTGAATGTGAACCTCTTCGACAACGAAACGGGATCCTTCTGGAAAGGACCGGATGTGGACCCCAAGGACATCCAGACCGAAGTGTTCCAGCTTCCCGCCTGCTCGTCCGTGGAAAAGGAGGGCAGTATTACCAATTCCAGCCGGCTTGCCCAGTGGCGCGTCAAGGCCATTGACCCCATCGGTCAGTCAAAGTCCGACGCGGAAATCGTAAATGAACTCTACTTCCGCGTCCGCAAGCTCTATCAGAAGGAGGGCGGTGCCTTCCCTGCGCCGATCCTGAACCTCACCTGGGACTACGGCAGGAAGAACGCCGAGGGCAAGGTGGAAGAGGTGAACACCCATCTGGTGGCCCGGGAGATCAACGGCTATTACCTTGAAGATGTTTTCGACAAGAAGACGGGAAAGCAACTCGGCAAGAAGGGAGAACTTTGCGCCTCCTTTGCCCACCTGCAGGACGACGGCACCACATCATCAGGCAACTGGATCTATGCCCAGAGCTATATGCACAAGGACGGCAAGATCGTGAACATGATGGCCCGGCGCGGCAAGGCCGATCCCACGGGCCTGGGGCTCTACCCCGAGTGGGCATGGGCCTGGCCCGTGAACCGGCGCATCCTGTACAACCGCGCTTCCGTGGACGTGAACGGCAATCCCTGGAACCCGCGCAAGGCCGTGATCAAGTGGAACGCTGCGGAGTCCAAGTGGGAAGGCGATATTCCCGACGGGCCGGCGCCGCCCATGGCCCAGGAGAAGGGCACCTATCCCTTCATCATGAAGCCCGACGGCGTGGGCTCGGTTTTCGGCCCGGGTCTTGCCGACGGGCCCTTCCCGGAGCACTACGAGGCGCTTGAGTGTCCGCTCCAGGAGAATGTGCTGTCCAAGCAGCGCATCAATCCCACGGTCAAGCTGTTCTTCGGCATCACTGATGCGGCAACAGCGGGAGCGGCAGAGGGGGGCGGTTCCGCAGAGGACATATTCTTCTCCTGTGACACGCGCTATCCCTATGTGGCCACGACCTACCGCGTGTCCGAGCACTGGCAGACGGGCGTCATGACGCGGCACCAGCCCTGGCAGCTCGAGATGGTTCCGCAGCAGTTCATTGAGATGAGTCCCGAGCTGGCAAAGGAAAAAGGCATCCAGAACGGCGACAAGATGAAGGTTGCGTCGGGACGGGGTTCTATCATCGCTTTTGCCGTGGTGACCGACCGGTTCCAGCCCTTCAAAGTGGCGGGCTCCACGGTCCACCAGGTGGGCCTTCCCTGGTGCTTCGGCTGGCAGTATCCGCTGCATGGCAGGCAGGGCGACAGCTCGAACCTGCTGACGCCGACCATCGGCGACGCGAACACCATGATCCCCGAGACCAAGGCCTTCATGGTCAATGTCGAGAAGGCGTAAGGAGACAGCCATGGCGAACAACAACAGCACATCGAAAGGCGTCCTCGTGGACCTTACCCGGTGCATCGGGTGCCGCGGCTGCCAGGTGGCCTGCAAGTCCTGGAACGAGCGTTCCGCAAAGCCGACATTCATGCATGGCACGTTCACGAACCCGCCGAAGCTCAATTCGGAGACCTATACGCACATCAACTTCGTCGAAAAGACGGTGCAGGACGAACCGGTCTGGCACTTCATCAAGGACCAATGCATGCACTGCAAGGACCCGGCCTGCGCGTCGGCCTGCCCCGTGGGCGCGCTTACGAAGTCCCCATCAGGGCCGGTGGCCTACCACTACGACCGGTGCATCGGCTGCCGGTACTGCATGATCGCCTGTCCCTTTCAGATCCCCAAGTACGAGTGGGAGAAGAGCCTCTTTCCCTGGGTGCGGAAATGCACCTTTTGCTCCGAGCGCATCGCGAACAACCTGGTCCCGGCCTGCATCAAGGTCTGCCCCACGCAGGTGATGCAGTTCGGCGCCCTCGACGAAGTGACGGCCGAGGCGCAGAAGCGGCTCAAGAACAGCCCCGGCAAGTACGTGGACCACATATACGGCAAGGACGAAGCGGGCGGCACGGCGTGGCTCTACATCTCCCACGTGCCCTTCGAGCAGATCGGCTTGAACACAAAGATCCCGGCGCAGCGCCTGCCGGACCTCACCTGGGCATCGCTCAACAAGATACCGGCGGCAGTCGGCGGGTTCGTCGTGGGCCTGTCCCTCATTGCCTGGTTCCGCAACCGGGGCAACGGCAGCGGCCAGTCCTCACCGGGAAAGGAGAAATGATCATGGCGAACATGAAAACATACGCTGAGCCGCAGCCGCGCGGAATGCGGCTGCTCTACATCCTTGTAGGTGTCGGGATACTGGCAGCGCTCTACCGGTTCACCTTCGGGCTCGGGGCATCGACCAACATGGGCGATGACGTGCCCTGGGGCCTCTGGGTGGCCGTGGATGTGCTCTCGGGCGTGGCGCTGGCAGCGGGCGGCTTCACCATCACCGCCGCCGTCTACATCTTCAATATGAAAAAGTACCGGGCCATCGTCCGGCCCGCGATCCTGACGGCCTTCATCGGCTACGTCGTGGTGATCATCGGGCTCGTCATTGACATCGGGAAGCCGTTCAGCTTCTGGCACCCGCTGGTCATGTGGCAATACAAGTCGGTGATGTTCGAGGTGGTCTGGTGCATTACCCTCTATACCACCGTGCTGGCCCTGGAGTTCGCGCCGGCCTTCCTGGAGCGCTTCAAGATGGACGGGCTGCTCAAGGTCCTCAAGTTCTTCACCTATCCGCTGGTCATCGCGGGCATCACGCTGTCCTTTCTGCACCAGTCGTCACTGGGGGCCTTCTTCCTGATCGTTCCGGCCAAGCTGCACGCGCTCTGGTATTCGCCGTTCATCCCCTACCTCTTCTATATCTCGGCCATCGCGCTGGGGCTGGCCATGGTGGCGGTGGAGTCCGTTCTGGCGGCGCGCACTTTCAAGCGGCCCCAGGAAACGGAGATCCTCGCGGGCCTGTCGAAAGGGGCGATGATAACGCTCAGCATTTACCTGGCAATGAAGATCGCGGACCTTGCCCTTGCCGGCGAACTCGGCCTCATCCTGACCAGCGGCGCCGCGAGCGTCTTCTTCCTCCTGGAGCTGCTGATCGGAGTGATCGCGCCGATCGCGCTCTATGCGCAGAAAAAGGTGCGCGAATCGGTGAACGGCGTGCTGCTGGCGTCCTCGCTGGTCGTCGCGGGCACGGTCATGAACCGCTTCAATGTGAACTTCTTCACCCAGGCCGGGACCGGTACGTTCTATTTCCCGGCCCTCTGGGAGATACTGGTTACCGTTGGCCTGATAGCACTGGCAGTGCTCGCCTATCGTCTCGCCGCGACCTACCTTCCCGTGTTCCACGGAACGGAGCGTACGTAAGCCCCGTGAACAGACAGGGACGGGAGCCTTTCCCGTCCCCGTTCTTTAACCCCGGAGGCCGTTATGAAACGTTTACTTCTCATGCCGTTCCTGTTGTTCCTTCCCTTGTCGCTCCCTGCTGCCGAACCGCGCTACGACGTGCCCGTCGGCGACTCGCCGTCGCTCGGACCGGAGAACGCGCCGATCACGATCATCGAGTTCATTGACTTTCAGTGACCGCACTGCGTGGGGGTCGGTCCGACCGTCAAGCGCATTCTCAGGGAATATCAGGGCAAGATCCGGCTGATCATCAAGCACTATCCCTACCGGTACCGCGACTACGCCCGCATCGCCGCTGAAGCGTCCCTTGCGGCCCGCGACCAGGGAAAGTTCTGGGAGATGCACGACATCATGCTGGAGCGGTCGCCCCGGCTCGACCGGGAGAGCCTCATCAGCTACGCCCGGGAGCTGGGCCTGGATGTGAAGAAGTTCACCGAGTCCATCGACAGGAAGAAGAACGACAGGGAGATCGAGCGGGACCTGCAGCTTGCCCTCAAGATGGACCTGTATAACACACCGACCTTCTTCATCAACGGCCGGAAGGTGATCGGCAACAGGCCCTATGAGTATTTTAAGAAGGTGCTTGATGAGGAACTGGCGAGGGCGAGGTAGTGTCGGGGCCGAGGGGCGAGTTCGGAGTTCGGGGTTCGGAGTGAGGAGAGCCAGAGACGCGGGAAGAGGGGACGGGGAGACGCGGGGACACGGAGACGCGGTGAAGGGGAGAAGGAAGTGGGACGTGCGGAGGAAAGCAGAGAATGGAGGGATGTGTCATGAAACGCCGCCTGTTCACGATCATGGGAGCCATAGTCCTGTTGACAGGGATGATCGTCCTGCCGGCCAGGGCAGGACATCTTGAGCCCTTCAAGGAGATACCCATCCCGAAGGAGAACCCCCAGACGCCCGGAAAGGTCGAGCTGGGCAAGAAGCTCTTCTTCGACCGGCGCCTGTCCGGCGACGGGACCATGAGCTGCGTCACCTGCCACGATCCCGAGCAGGCATTTACCGACGGGCTGCCTATTTCGCTCAGCTATCCCACGACGCGCAACTGGCGGAACGCACCCACGCTGATCAATGCCGGGTTGTGGCAGTTTCTGTTCTATGACGGCCGCGTCCGCACCCTCGAGGACCAGGCGCTTTTTCCCATGATGAGCGCCTTCGAGATGAACCAGAACCTCGACTTCATGGAAGAAGAGGTCCAGGCCGTGCCTGAGTACGCCGCGGAGTTCAAGAAGGTCTTCGGGGGAGAGGTGACGCGGGAGCGGATCGCCATGGCCCTTGCCGCCTTCCAGCGGACCCTCGTGTCCGTGAATGCTCCGCTCGACCGCTACCTCCAGGGCGACACGAAGGCGCTCTCAAAGGAAGCTGAGAAGGGCCTGGAGATATACCGGGGAAAGGGCAGGTGCGTGGAATGCCATGACGGCGTGCTGCTGTCGGACCAGAAGTTCCATGCCCTGAGCGTGCCGGAGAATCCCGAGCTGCTGAACAATCCGCAGGTCATTGCCACGGCGCGCTTCGTTGCCAAGGTATATCATTTTGAGGACTACCGGACGCTGAACGAGGACCCGGGCCGCTACCTCATCACCAAGGACAAGAAGGACTGGAAGGCCTTCCGGACGCCTACGCTGCGCGAGGTGTCGCGCACCGCGCCCTACATGCACAATGGCGTGTTCCAGACCCTGGACGAGGTGATCGAGTTCTTCGACAAAGGGGGCGGCAAGGGGAACAAGGCGCTGAAGCCTCTGAAGCTCACGGCAGCGGAGAAGAAGCAGCTCAAGGCGTTCCTGGTCGAGGCCCTGGCCGGAGATCCAATCAAGGTCAAGATGCCGCCGGTGCCGTGATGGGATGATTGAACCGCGGGTCCCCTCATGGCGACTCACGGGTGAACACAGGCGAGAAACGTTATGGCGT
>JBBIHD010000002.1:0-3814 GCA_037447195.1 Nitrospirota bacterium
GAGGTAGATGTGCTTGCGGGATTTGACGACGCCGAAGGAGCGTCACCAGCGGCGCGGCAGTATCTGACCGATGAAGAGAACGGCGAAGTCGTGATGGCCGTGCGTACGGTCGTCGCGAAGCACCAGGCGCCGGACTTTCCTCTCTATGTTGCCGGGTCACCCGTAGTCACCCATGATCTCAAGCAGACGATGATGAAGGACATGCGCAAGTTCATGGCCTTGGCGCTGCTGATCATCGGGACGGTGCTGTACCTGCTGTTCCGCCGGCTCTCCGGCGTGTTCCTGCCGCTTGCGATCGTGATCCTGACGCTGCTGTCAACGGTGGGCCTCATGGGGCTGACGGGAACGGCCATCAAGCTGCCGACCCAGATCCTGCCGTCCTTCCTGCTTGCCGTCTGCGTGGGCGCGGCTGTGCATGTGCTTGCCATCTTTTACCAGCGGTTCCAGAGCACGGGCAGCCAGGAAGACTCCATTGTCCATGCCCTGGGCCATTCCGGTCTTGCCATCATCATGACGAGCGTTACCACGGCCGCGGGCCTTGCCTCCTTCGCAACGGCCCAGATCGCGCCGATCGCCGACCTCGGCATATTCGCGAGCATCGGCGTCATGATCTCGCTGCTGTACACCGTCGTGCTGCTGCCCGCGCTGCTGTCGCTGATCACGCTGAAGGTCAAGGACAAACCGGAAGACAAGGCGCGCCAGGCGCTGATGGACAGCATTCTGCTGAAGATCGCGAATTTTTCGACGGGCTATCCCAAAACCATCCTCGTCGGCAGCTTTATCGTGATCGGCGCCGCGCTATTTTTCGCCACGCAGATCCGGTTCTCCCATAACCCGCTTACCTGGCTGAACAAACGCATGCCCGTGCGCGAGGCGACGACGATCATCGATCGCGAATTAAAGGGATCGGTGGCCATGGAGGTCGTGACGGACACGAAAAAAGTGAATGGCCTCTATGACCCGGCGAACCTGAACCGCCTTGAGGCCCTGGGCGCGGAGGTGGCGGCTATCAGGGAGGGCTCGTTGTTCGTGGGCAAGACGCTGTCCGTGGCGGACATGCTGAAGGAGATCAACCAGGCCCTGAACGAAAACCGGAAAGAACACCATGCCATACCGCAAAATGAAAAGCTGATCGCCCAGGAGTTCCTGCTTTTTGAGAATTCCGGATCCGACGATCTCGAGGATTCCGTGGACAGCCAATTCACCAAGTCCCGATTTACCGTCAAGGTCCCCTGGCTCGACGCGGTCCTGTACCGTGACTTCATCAGCAGTATGGAGCAGCGGTTCAAGAAGGCCTTCGGCGATGATGCGACGATCACCGTCACGGGCATGATCCCCCTCTTCGGCGCCACGGTCCATGCCGCCATGCTGAGCGCCGCGAAAAGCTACGTCATCGCCGGCATTGTCATCACCCTGATGATGGTGCTGTTCATCGGCAATGTCCGCATGGGGCTGGCGAGCATGATCCCTAACCTTGCGCCGATCATCCTGACCATGGGCGTCATGGGCGTTCTTGATATGCCCATGGACATGTTCACCATGCTGATCGGGTCCATCGCCATCGGCCTGGCCGTGGACGACACGATCCATTTCATGCATAATTTCCGGCGCTATTTCCACGAGCTGCACGATCCCCGCGAGGCAGTCAGAAAGACGCTGCTCACCACGGGGAGGGCCATGCTCGTAACAAGCGTGGTGCTTTCTCTCGGTTTCTTCATCTTCATGCTCGCGTCGATGAACAACCTGTTCAATTTCGGCCTGCTAACGGGATTCACCATCGTCATGGCCCTCTTTGCTGATTTCTTTATCGGCCCGGCATTGATGATGGTGATCCATAAGCCGAAGGAGTGGGAGTGATTCAGTTCGGAGTTGGGAGTTAGGAGTGGGGAGCGAGGAGTGAGGAGGAGCAGATGATCAAGGGCGAGATACGAAAAATGCTTGGGAGTGTTATCCTTCTGTTGTTTTTCACGGCCTCCATGCTGCCGGTGACGGCCGGGGCTGCGGATGACCCGAAGGCGCGTTCCATCATGGAAAAGGTGGACGCCCGCGACGACGGCGACAACGGCCTGTCGGACATGCAGATGACGCTGATCGACAAGCACGGCAGCAAACGGGTGCGCGAGATCCGGGCCCGGATGAAGGACTTCGGCAAGGACACCTACCGGATCATGTTCTTCATCTCCCCGCCGGACGTGAAGGACACGGGGTTCCTCACCTATGATTATGACGACCCGGCAAAGGACGATGACCAGTGGCTTTACCTGCCGGCGCTCAGGAAGACCAAGCGCATCGCTTCGAGCGACAAGAGCGGCAGTTTCATGGGGTCGGACTTCAACTATTCCGATATGACCTCCCGGAACCTGACGGATTATGATTTCACGCTCCTCAAGGAGGATGACGTGGATGGCAGGAAGGTCTGGCTCATCCAGGCTGTGCCGCGCAGCAAGAAGGTAATCGATGAGACAGGCTACACCAAGTCGGTCCTGTTCGTCCGCCAGGACAACTATGTGGTGATCCGTGCGGTGCACTGGGTGAGCGAGAGCGACCGTCTGAAGTACATGGAAGTGACGAAGCTGGAGCTGATCGAGAACATCTGGGTCGCCACGGAGCTCCAGATGACCACGAAGCAGGGCAAGAGCACGCTGCACAAGACGGTGCTGAGCTACAGCAACGTGAAGTTCAACCAGCAGCACAGCCCTGATCTTTTCACGGTCAGAAGGCTGGAGAAGGGACTGTAAGGAGTGAGGAGTTATGAGTGCAGAGTGCGGTGTGCGGAATGAGAAAAGCGGATCTGAACGTTTCGAGGGTGGACCATGGGGATCATTGACTGCTCCCGTGTCAGGTCCTATCCTTCGTAGCATTTTCGCGTTCATTCGCGTAAATTCGCTGCCTATTCTGCGCGGTTTTTCCGCGTCGTTCATTGTTCTTGCTTTGTTCCTCACTCCCTCTATGGGTTTAGCCCAGGAACCGTCCCTTGACGACGTGCTCGGAGGCTTCGAGGACGCGGGGCCGGCCAGGAAGGCCGAGGTCCCCAGGGAGCCGGTGAAGCCTTCTGCTGTTGACCTGAACGGGTCCGTAGCAGTTTCCGCTGTCTCGAACATCCATCAGCATCAATCCGCACAGGGAACAGACTACAGCGGCCTGTCGCGCCTGCGCTTCACGCTGGACCTGAACCTGGATGCGAAGTTCTCGAAATCCTGGGACGCCACTGTCCGGGGCAGGGGCTTCTATGACGGGGCTTACAGCATCAGGGGCCGCGGCGAGTATACGGACCAGGTGATCAGCTCCCTGGAGAGCGAGGCGGAGCTGCGCGAGGCCTTTATCCGGGGAAAGGTGCTGCCGTCGCTCGATCTGAAGCTGGGGCGCCAGATCGTGGTCTGGGGCAAGTCGGACAACCTGCGGGTCACCGACGTGCTGAATCCCCTGGACAACCGCGAGCCCGGCATGGTGGAAATCGAGGACCTTCTTCATGGCCCGTGCTGACTGGTATGCAGACAAGTGGAACGTGATGGCGATCGCTATCCCCGAGATACGCTTCAACAAGAACCCGGTATACGGCAGCGATTTCTATCCGATTCCTGCAGCTCCGCCTCATGAGGTCATTCCTGACGACGGCGGCAGCAACACAGAATACGCCTTTGCCCTGAACGGCATCCTGACCGGGTGGGACATATCCTTCTACCTTGCCCGGATCTTTGATGACCGGCCCTCTGCCCGGATCACCCCACTCGTACCGCCAGGGTTCGAGTTCGTTCACAACCGCATTACCATGGCAGGAACGGCAGTGAACGTGGCGATGGGCAACTGGCTGCTG
>JBBIHD010000003.1:0-3072 GCA_037447195.1 Nitrospirota bacterium
GCATGCCGACCTCTATCCCCGGCTGGGGCCGACCATGGAATGGGACACAGGCGCGGGCCAGATCATCGTGGAAGAGGCCGGCGGGACGGTGCTGCAGTTCGGCACGGACAGGCCGCTGCAGTACAACAAACAGGACCTGGTGAATCCGCGGTTCATCGTGCAGGGAACGGCGCGAAAGGGATAACCGCACAGCATGATGCAGGATTGTGTTCGAAGAGCGTAGTACAAATATAGCAGGAGACTTCGGGAATGGCAATGCAGGATCGAGATTAATGCACTGCAGAAGCGGTTTTTCCGGCGGCGATGAAAAGAACCGGCTACCGGGCTGCATGGCAGCTCAGCTATTCCTGCACATCCGGGGTTCCGCGCCGATCCGGTACAGAACGTTCGCCATGATGCAGAAACCGGTGAAGGCAAAGAATATCGTGGCAATGCCGACGAAGCCAGTAAAAAAGAGCCAGTACAGGCTGTGAAACTTTGCCAGGAGGGAGCTCAGGGAGAGGTTCACACCGACGAAAAGGTAGATACAGCGCTCCAGGTACCACCTGTCAGTCTGCATGAAATAGAACCGGCTCCGCCGTCCGTAACGCCCCTGTCCTGCCGGCAGCAGCGGCGCAGCGCCGAGCAGATAAAGGGCGTTCCCGACAATACAGAACCCCGTCAACGCCACGAGAATGGAGCACAGGCCGACGAACAACAGGGAAAAGGCCCAGTTGGGATCGACCAGTACCGTCAAGAGCGAGCTCAGCAGCACATCCGTTCCTGCCACGAGCCACACGATCCGTTCAACATACCACCAGTCCGTCTTGACAAAAAACAGGCCCTGCCGTGCCTTTATGGGCTGATCCCTTTCATGGCTATTCATACCGAAGCGCCTGGATAGGGTCCTGGAGCGCGGCCTTGCGCGCCGGATAGACGCCGAAGAAGACTCCCACGGCAACGGAGAAGAAAAAGGCGAGCGCGATGGACCAGAGCGATACGCTGGTGGGAAGGACCGTCACGAAGACCGGGATGAGCAGGGAAATGCCGACGCCGAGGATGATGCCGATCATGCCGCCGGCGGCCGAGAGCGTCATTGCCTCGACCATGAACTGGGCCATGATGTCCTTGTTCCGCGCTCCGATGGCCTTGCGGATGCCGATCTCCCGGGTGCGCTCACGCACCGATACGAGCATGATATTCATGATCCCGATGCCGCCGACCACGAGGGATATGCCGGCAATACCGCCCAGCACGGCGGTCAGCACGCCCAGGATGGTGTTCATCGTCTCGAGCATGGCCGCCTGGGTCAGGATCGTGAAATCCTCTTTGTGCGCGTGGCGCTTGATCAGTATCTCCTTGATCTGCGCAATGGCCCGGTCCGTATCTTCGGCGCGCGGCGTCGAGGCCAGGATCTCGAAGAGCCCGTCCGTGTCGAAGAGCTCCTGGCCGCTCGTGACGGGAATGAACACCACGTCATCGATGTTCCAGCCCAGGCTCACGCCTTTTTTCCGCATCACGCCCACCACGCGGTACCGCGCGTCGCTCAGCATCACGGGCTTGCCCAGCGGGTTCTCGGCGCCGAAGAGCTCGTCCTTCACGGTGCGGCCGATGACCACCACCCTGGCATGCGAATCCACATCAGCCTGGGTCACGAAGGAGCCGACCTCGACAAAGAGGTTGCGCACCCGCTCGAACTCGGGCGACGTGCCGATGATGCTCGTGTCGCGGCCGCGGTTCTGGTACTTGATCCTGCCCGTCCCGAAGACGATGGGCACGGCGTCGCTCACGAGCCAGGCCCGCCGCTTGATCGCCAGGGCGTCGTCATAGGTGAGCTTGCGCACCGTGCCTGCCGACGGCGGATGGAACCCGCCGCTCGTGGATGTCTTGCCCGGCGTGATGACCAGCAGGTTCGTGCCGAGGCCCGTCAGCTCCCGCTCGATGTACACCCGTGCGCCCTCGCCGATCGAGACGAGCAGGATGACGGCCAGCACGCCGATGATCACACCGAGCATGGTAAGGCCCGAGCGGACCTTGTTCGAGAGGATCGCCTCAAAGGCGACGCGGAAGGTCTCGCCGAAGTTCATTGCACCCGGTCCCCTTCGATCCTGCCGTCCATGAGCGTGATGACCCTCCGGCATCGCGCCGCAACTCCCTGGTCATGGGTCACGATCATCACGGTCATGCCCCGCTCGTTCAGTTCGATGATCATGTCCAGGATCTCCTTCCCCGACCGGCTGTCAAGGTTGCCCGTGGGTTCGTCGGCAAGCAGGATGGGCGGCCCGTTCACCAGGGCCCGGGCAATGGCAACGCGCTGCTGCTGCCCGCCGGAAAGCTCGCTCGGCCGGTGGTCGACCCGGTCGCCGAGCCCCACCCGCTCCAGCACCGGGATGGCGCGCTGCCGACGGTCGCGGGCGGGTACTCCGCTGTAGACAAGGGGAAGTTCCACGTTCTTGAGGGCCGAGAACCTCGGCAGGAGATTGAAGGACTGGAACACGAACCCGATCTTGGCGTTGCGCAGATGGGCAAGCTCGTCATCGTTCATGGAGCCGACCTCCCGGTCTTCGAAGCGGAAGGAGCCCGACGTTGGCCGGTCAAGACAGCCGATGACGTTCATCAAGGTGGACTTGCCCGAGCCCGAAGGCCCCATAACGGCGATGAGCTCGCCGGGGCCGACGGTAAGGGACACGCCGCAGAGGGCGCAGATGTCCATGCTGCCCATGCGGTAGGTCTTGGTGATGTCGGTTAGGTAGATCATCAGTGACAGACAACCATGCCTAAAGCAAGAACCAGGGGACACGGAAGGAGCGGATGCAACGGATAGGATCGGATACTGCCAGAGACAAAACCAGATCGACGGTGCATCATCCTGCACAATATTTTACTGGTGTCTGACGACCATTCGTATCCGTCCCATATCCGAGTTCATCCGTGAATATCCGTGTCCTAAGGACGCTCGATGCTGATCTTCCCCCCGTCCTTCAGGCCTTCAGCGTCGGGAGTGGTGATCACATGGTCCCCGGCGGACAATCCGCCCGTGATCTCGGTGAAATTCCAGTTGCTCTCCCCTTCCTCCACGGGCCGCAGCCGCGC
>JBBIHD010000004.1:0-2910 GCA_037447195.1 Nitrospirota bacterium
GAATGCAGATCGAAACTCGTGTACAATTTCATACAGCACCTCCAAGGTAGGATAGGGTTTCTTTCCTTGAAGCATACCAGAGAGCCGATGCGCTCTGGTATGCCGAGGTGCCTTCATATGATTATCAAGTTCTATAAAGTCAAAAGCGTTCACCGCGAGGGCGCAAAGGTCGCAAAGGAGAGCTCAAATTCAGATTTCAAAAGCATAAAAAACCTTCGCGTCCTTCCCCGGCCCGCATCCATAAGCAAGCAGTACCGGGGCGGGCGCGTCTTGGCGGTTCAACGGTTTGGTTTTCTTTCAACAATCTGAGGCACAGCCTCGCTAAATATTTATACTGTTTCTTCGGGTTTAACTATCACTGAGCGGGGAGACCCCATGTCCATTACCATTCATCGCAGAGCACTGGCCTATGCTGTCGTGGCGGCCCTGCTGCTTGTCTGCTTTTTGGCTCTCCGGCCCCTGCGCTGGCAGGGCAGCGCTGAGCTGCATACGCTCATGGAGGCGGTGGCAACTATCCTGGCCCTGGTCGTGGGCGCCATGGGACTGGTCCACTACTACAGCAGCAGGGCCTGCATTTTCCTGCTGATCGGCGTGGGCTTTCTGGGCACGGGCCTGCTGGACGGCTATCATGCCGTTGTGACATCATCTTTTTTTGCGCGCACCTTTCCTTCTCCGCCGCCGTCGCTCATCCCCTGGAGCTGGATCGCCTCGCGGCTCTATCTCTCCCTGGCCCTGTGGATGAGCTATCTGGCCTGGCAACGGGAGTCCCGCGGCGGCGGCAGCGGCAGGGCAGGCGGAGCAAACGCGCGCATAGTGTACGCGGTTGCCGCGCTGCTGACGACGGCTTCCTTCCTTTTTTTCATCTTCGTGCCCCTTCCACGGGCCTATTACCCGGAGCTTTTCTTTCCCCGGCCCCAGGAGCTCATACCGGCCCTGTTCTTCCTGCTCGCCCTGATCGGCTATCTCCGCGCGGGCGCGTGGAAGGAGAACGACTTTCAGCACTGGCTTGTGCTCTCGCTGATCGTCGGCTTTCTGTCCCAGGCCATGTTCATGTCCTCTTCCCACGGCCTCTTCGACATGATGTTCGACGCCGCCCATGCGCTGAAAAAGGGAAGCTATATCTGCGTGCTTACGGGTCTCTTTATCAGCATGTACCGGTCCTTTCTCGAGGAGCGCAGGCTGGCGGGGGAGGCCGACGACCAGCGGGCGTCCCTTCACCGGGCGCTCCGTGAACTGCAGGCCAGCGAAGCCGCCTTTCAGGCCTTCATGGACCACAGCCCCATGGTCGCCTGGGCAAAGGACGACCTGCTGCGCTTTGTCTATGTAAACGCGCCCTTCGAACGGGCCTTCAGCCTTCGCCTGGCCGACGTGCAGGGAAGAACGGACCTTGATCTTTTCCCCAGGGACGTGGCGCGCCAGAACCAGGAAAACGACCGTCGGGCGCTCGAATCCTCCGATCAGATCGAGATCGTCGAGGCCGTTCCCACTCCTGAAGGACAGATACGCCACTGGCTGGCGATCAAGTTTCCCTATCCCCTCGCCGGAGACCGCACAGGCGTGGGAGGAGTGGCCGTCGACATCACGGAGCGCCGGGAGCGCGAGCTGATGCTGCGGGAGCTCTCTGCCGCCGTGGAGCAGAGCCCCGTTTCTATCGTTATTACCGACCGTGAAGGGCTGATCCAGTATGTGAATCCTCGGTTCGAGCGCATCTCCGGGTACCGGGCCGATGAGGTGCTCGGCAGGAACCCGCGCATTCTCAAGTCCGGCCATACAACGCCCGAAGAATACGCGGCCCTGTGGAAAACGATCCTGTCGGGACAGGTATGGCGCGGCGAGTTCCTGAACGTTCGCAAGGACGGTTCTCGCTACTGGGAAGAGTGCTCCATCTCACCCGTCCGTTCCGAGGACGGAAAGATAACCGCCTTCGTCGCCGTGAAGGAGGACGTCTCCGCCCGCAAGGAGCGTGAGGAGGTGATCTGGGCCCGGGCCAACTTCGACCATCTCACGGGCCTCGCGAACCGATCCCTGTTCAACGACCGCCTCGACCGGGCCCTGGCCCAGGCGCGGCGCAGCGGCAATCTTGTGGGCCTGCTGTACATCGACCTGGACGGTTTCAAGGCGGTCAATGACAACTTCGGCCATGACGCGGGCGATGAGCTGCTTGTGCAGGCCGCGGCGCGGCTGCAGAAGGCCGTGCGAAACGCCGACACGGTGGGCCGCATGGGCGGCGACGAATTCACGGTGCTGCTGCTCGATCTCAAGCGTCGCGACGATCTCGGCATGATCGGCGAGAAGGTGCTGAACGAGCTGCGACGGCCCTTTCAGCTCGGTGACAATTCTCTCCTGCTCTCCGGCAGCCTGGGCATCGCCGTTTTTCCCGGCGACGGTGACGATCCGGCTGAACTGCTCAAGAATGCCGACAGCGCCATGTACGAAGCAAAGAGCGCAGGCCGCAATATTCTTCGTTTTTACCGCGCTTCCCCCTGATGTGCGGAGCCTGCCAACCGCCTTTGACCTGTGCTGTTGCGCACCTATGCAACCGCTACAGTTGACCACCTTCTCTTCTCTTTTACTCAAAATTCAATTATACTTTAACTAAAGTCGTAATTTTATCCTGCTCGTCTGCGGGGCGCGGCCGCCGGCTTCCTGATCACGGCGGAGGACTATGTCCAGCTCAATGAACGAACAACCGGTTCAGCCTTCCGCGATCCTGCGGCAGCTCGAGCAGCAGGAATGGCAGGAAACATTTGACGCCATGAGCGACTTCGTGGCCATTCTGGACCGGGACTTTCGTATCGTGAAGGCCAACAAGGCCATGGCTGGCTTTCTGAAGCTCAGCCCCCGGGAGCTTATCGGCCTCCGCTGCTATGAGGTCATGCACTCCCGGCACGAACCCTGGCCCCAGTGCCC
>JBBIHD010000005.1:0-2163 GCA_037447195.1 Nitrospirota bacterium
CGCCTGAATCTTTTCTGTCCCGGAAAAGCATACTGCACCTGCAGTAAAAACCTGCTGTCAGTGATCAGGTATGAGTTATCAGTTCCGCGCTCCGAACTCGGCACTCCGAATTCCGCACTCGCCTCTCACCCCTGACACCTGCTCTTTCTATTATTATTTATCTGGCAACGGGAAAAGTCAATCACCGGACAGAAGGGATGCGGCTGAATGGCGCACAGGAAGTAAATGTGATCTCTGCAGGGTGGGAATTCTGAAACTTTGGGATGACCAGGAAGGCGTGAACAGGACCCGCCACGGAATCATAGAGAACACTGAGGAAACCAGGCTGATTTCTCGCCAAGGCGTCCCGACTTTCAGCAAACCGGACAGGCTTTGTTCGCCAAGAGAAGCTATGGTCTCTGGTTTAAAACCAGGATCAAAAGTTTTCCTTTGCGCCTTGGCGGCTTTGCGCGAGACGCCTTATTCTTTTGAGTGTTTTCGAAGATTACTACTTAGCCTTGCGAACTACTCTGCGTCCTCTGCGGCTCTGCGAGCGACCAAGTCCTGGCTGTTTCCATATTTCTAATTCCGCACTCCGCATTCCGCATTCCGCACTCGCCCCTACTCCTCCTCGTCCCCGCCCAGGTCCATCTTCATGGACAGGAACCCCATGATGTCCTTGAGCGAGATAATGCCTGCGAGCCGGCCGCCTTCCACCACCATCAGCCTGCTGTTGCCAGCGCCTTTATCACATCCAGGTCCGGCGCCACCGTGTTCTCCAGGGAGCAGCTGCGCGCGATCTCGCCCACGGTCCTGCGGCCCCATTCTTCGCGCGGCACTTCCCTGACCTGGCGCGTGGTAATGCACCCGGCAAGCCTGCCGCCCTCCTCGACGGGGAACATCTTGTGGTGATAGGCATAGACATACCCGTCCACGAACTCGGCAAGGCTGATGGACGGCGGCGCGGTAATGGGGTCGCGCCGCATGAGCCGCAGCACCTTCGCGCCCTCCAGGGCCTTGCGCACCACCACCTGCTGATAGGAGGACTGGGACGCGCTGCGCAGGAACATGCCGATCAGGAACCACCAGATGCCCCCGATCACGTTCCCGCGCACCAGGCTCACCAGGCCCAGGATGATGATGCCGATGCCGAAGCCCGAGCCGATCTGCGAGGCAATGCGCGTTGCCCAGCGGATGTTCCGCTTCCAGTGCCACAGGGCCGAGCGCAGCACGCGGCCGCCGTCGAGCGGAAAGGCGGGCAGCAGGTTGAAGGCCGCCAGGATCCAGTTGATCACGCCCAGGTAGCCGAGCACGCCCGCCGCGATGAGCGGCCATTCCGCAAGCGCCGCAACGATGAAGAGGGCATAGAACAGGATGCCCAGCACGATGCTCGACAGGGGCCCGGCAATGGCCATGAAGAACTCGGCCTTCGGGTTCGGCGGCTCGTCGTCCATCTCGGCAACGCCGCCGAAGATGAACAGCGTGATGCCGGTCATGGGAATGCCGAATCGCCGCGCCACGAGAGAGTGGAACAGCTCGTGGAACACGATGGAGAAGAAGAGCCCCACCGCGCCTGCTGCGCCCATGATCCAGTAGGCCGCCGCAGGCAGGCCTTCGAACTGGTGGGGAAAGAGCCCCTGGGCCAGGGACCAGGTGATCAGCACGGCGATGATCAGCCAGCTCAGGTCCACGTGGACGGAAAAACCGAAGAGCTTGAAGAGGGAGATGCGCTTTCCGAACATTGAATGCCTCCGATGCACTACAGTTGGATACGGACAGTTTACCGCCAGGGCGCAAAGGGCGCGAAGGAAGTCATGAACCCTTGTCGCTCGCAGACGCAGAGTACGCAGAGGAAATCTTCTAATCCTGGTTTTTTAACCCGAGGCCTCCGCCTTTTCTTGTCGCTTTCACAAGAAACCCAGCTTCAGCTTTTCTCCAGACTCAAGGGTCCTGCACGAAACTTCAGACCCTTTGCCTTCTCTGCGAACTCTGCGGCCTCTGCGAGAAACCCGTTCTCAGCTTTTCTTCGTGCTCTTCGTGATCTTCGTGGTAAAAAAATGTGCCTTCTGAACTTTTATGGATCCGTTACTTGGTCTCTTTATTGATTTCTGCTCTATAATTAAAGCGCTTTTTTGTTACCTTTCTTGCGCGCCCAAGAAAGGTAACCGAAAGAAGGGCGCCCCG
>JBBIHD010000006.1:0-2098 GCA_037447195.1 Nitrospirota bacterium
CGATTTTTCCGAAAGCATCGAGGTGCGGGGCGAGGACGAGATAGCCTCCCTCGGCCAGTCCTTCAACCAGATGGAAGAGAAGCTCGAACATGCCATGACTGCGCTGGAGGAGATCATCACTAAACTCCAGGAAAAGCAGGCCAAGCTCGTGGAGGCTGAAAAGCTCGCTTCCGTCGGCCGCCTGGCGGCCGGGATAGCCCACGAGATCAATAATCCGCTCACGGCCGTCCTGACCTTCTCGAACCTCATGCTCGAGCAGTGCCCGAAGGACGATCCGCGCTGCGACAAGCTGGCCCTGATCGCCCGGGAGACGACGCGGGCCAGGAACATCGTCCGGCAGCTGCTGAATTTCGGCCGGGAGATCATCATCAAGCCTGAGCGGTTGAATGTCAACAACCCGGTGACCGAGATCATCGAATCCCTTGAGGCCCAGGGCGCATTCAAGGACCTGACGCTCACCATGGACCTGTCCGGAGATCTGCCTGACGTGTCGGCTGATCCGGCCCAGATCGGCCAGGTGGTGCTGAACCTTCTGCTGAATGCGGTCCATGCGATCGAACCGCCGGGGACGGTCCACGTCGCAACACGGAACGCCGGCAAGACCGTGGACATCGACATCACGGATACGGGCAGCGGCATTCCCCCCGAGCATCTGAACAAGATCTTTGACCCCTTTTATACAACCAAAGACGCCCTGAAGGGAACCGGGCTCGGCCTCGCCGTGAGCTACGGCATCATCAAGAAGCACGGCGGCGACATCAAGGTCGCCAGCGAGCCCGGCAAGGGCACAACATTTACCGTGAGGCTGCCACTCCATGGATAAATTCAAAGCACTGGTCGTTGATGACGAAGCGAGCATCTGCGAGGCCGTCAAGGCGATCCTGGAAACAGAGAACATTGACGTCATGACCACGACGAGCAGCGAGAAGGCCGTCGGCATCCTCGAGAACCACAGCTTCGACCTGATCATGTCGGACCTGAAGATGCCGAAAATGGACGGACTGGAACTCTACGCCCGCGTGAAGGACCTTGCGCCGGACAGCATTTTCATGATCATCACCGCCTTCGGAACGATCCCGTCGGCCGTAGAAGCCATCAAGCAGGGCATTTACGACTACATCCCCAAGCCCTTTACGCCTGATGAAGTGCGGATCCCTGTGCGGCGCGCGCTTGAGCGCAAGGGGCTCGAGCGGGAGAACATCGCCCTCAGGACGCAGATCGAAGCGCGCTACTCCTTCCGCAGCATCATCGGCAACAGCCCGGAAATGCATGAGGTCTTCCGCATCATGCGCCACGCCGCGTCCAGCGAGAGCACCGTGCTGATCACCGGCGAGAGCGGCACGGGCAAGGAGCTGGTCGCACGGGCGGTGCACAGCAACAGCATTCGGGCCAAGCGGAAGTTCGTGACCGTCAATTGCGGTGCTATTCCGGAGAACCTCATCGAATCGGAGCTGTTCGGCCATGTCAAGGGCTCCTTCACCGGCGCCGTTGCCGACAAGAAAGGGCTGGTCGAGGAGGCGGACCGCGGCACGCTGTTCCTTGACGAGGTGGGAGAGCTTTCTGCGCCCCTGCAGGTGAAACTGCTGCGCGTGCTCCAGGACGGCGGGTTTTTGCGCGTAGGCGACACGCAGACCCGCGTTGTCGACGTGCGCGTCGTTGCCGCCACCAACCGGGACCTGAAAAAGGCCATCACCGACAAATCGTTCCGGGAAGACCTGTTCTACCGGCTGAATGTGATCCCCATTGAACTGCCGCCGCTGCGGGCGCGCAGGGACGACATTCCGCTTCTCGTTGCCCACTTGATCGAGAAGCACCGGGGAAAGGCCGCGGAGAAGAACATAACAGGCATTGCAAAGGATGCCGTGCAGGCGCTTCTGAACTATCATTTCCCCGGCAATGTGCGGGAGCTCGAGAACTCTCTTGAATATGCCATTGCCTTTACAGCAGGGCCCGAGATCAGCAGGGACGATCTGCCGCCCTATATCCTCGAGGAAAGAAAGCCCGGCGGCGATGCCCAGAAGATCCCGCTCATGCCGCTCAAGGATGCGAAAGCGCAGTTCGAGCGCAACCTCATCATCGCGGCACTCGTCGAGGCAGG
>JBBIHD010000007.1:0-1802 GCA_037447195.1 Nitrospirota bacterium
CACGATCTCGCCGATGCGGAAGGCCTTTTCGCCGAGCCGCTTCGCCTTCCTGATGACCGCCTGGGCCTGCTTTTCCGGGACAGCGAGGATCATGCCGATGCCCATGTTGAAGTCGCGGTACATCTCCTCATCGTCCACTGCCGCGTGGCGCTGGATCAGGGAGAAGAGGGGATGGACATCCCAGGTTCCTTTCCGGACCAGGGCGCGGGCGCCTTTCGGCAGCATACGGGGCGTGTTCTCGGTGATGCCGCCGCCGGTGATATGGGCCATGCCAAGGATGTCGAATTCCTTCTGCAGGGCCATGACCGTTCGCGCGTAGATCCGCGTGGGAGTGAGCAGGGCCTCGCCGAGAGGCCGCCGGAGCTCAGGCAGCACATCCTTCACCGAGTATCCTGCCGCTTCGAGCAGGGCCTTGCGGGCCAGCGAGTAGCCGTTGCTGTGCAGGCCTGACGAAGCAAGGCCGATGAGCGCATTGCCGGGCCGTATTCTGGAGCCGTCGATGATCCGCTTTTTTTCCACGACACCCACGGCGAACCCCGCAAGGTCGTATTCATCTTCGCCATAGAAGGACGGCATCTCGGCTGTCTCGCCGCCGATGAGGGCGCACCCTGCCTGGCGGCAGCCGGCGGCGATCCCCTTTACGATGTTGGCGTGCGCAGCGGGCTTCAGCTTTCCCGTGGCGAAATAGTCGAGGAAGAAGAGCGGCTCGGCCCCCTGGACGATGATGTCGTTCACGCACATGGCCACGAGGTCGATGCCGATGGTGTCATGCTTCCCCGTCAGGAAAGCGATCTTGAGCTTGGTCCCCACGCCGTCGGTGCCTGACACGAGCACGGGATCGCGGTATTTCTTGAGGGCAAAGAGGCCGCCGAACCCGCCGATATGGGTCATCACCTCGGGCCGGAAGGTGGATTTTACAAAGGGTTTGATCTTCTTGACGAAGAGGTCGCCTGCGTCGATGTCAACGCCGGCATCCTTGTAGGTAATAGGCATCTGCGGTCCTTCTGTTCCAGTGATGGGGGAAGAAGAAGCGTGTCAGATAGTAGCGGGATTCGGCGCGGCTGTCAACTGCTTTTCCCGGGGACAATCCCCCAAATTCGCTTGCTGATCGGAGCTGCCTGGGCAAAGCCGGCAAGCTGCAGGCGGCAGGAAAAGGAAAGGGTGTTTTCTGGCTGCAGCCCCGTCACTCCGTCGCTGATGCGTGCCGGTTTATTGTCGGCAGAACAGTACGATCCCTCATATTCCTGAAGCATCTTCAGGTCGAAGCGTTGTGCAGCACGCTCCGGGTGCGACTGTCGCTCAGGGGCTGCGGGCCTTGCACGCATCACATTTTTGGGAACGTCCTGTTTTTCCCGGGAGTTTATGGTCGGGGAAGCAGGGAACGGGGCTATTGCTGGACCTTTTTCCGGATCTCCCCGACGGTCGCGTTGTTCAGGAGCTTCATGAAGGCCGGATTGGCCATGAGCGACGCGATGTCGCCTTTTCCCAGGGCCTCCATGACAGCAGGGTCCTTCAGGGCCTTCTGGAAATCCGGATCATCCTGGAGGGACCTGATCAGGTCCATGATCTCTTCGCTGTCCAGCATCTGCTTCTGGAGCGACCCGACCTGACCGGGCGCTGCGGAAAGGGCCGGCGATGATGTGCTGCTTCCCGGTGCAGCGCCCGGTGCCGACAGGGCCCTGATGGACCGGACCTTGTCCTCGGGCACGGTTATCGTGCCGAGGGCCGCTGATCTGACCGTATACAGTCCGTTCTGCAGCGACAGGACCTCGGCGATCATGGCGCTGCCGTCGCTCAGCACG
>JBBIHD010000008.1:0-1717 GCA_037447195.1 Nitrospirota bacterium
TTTTACACGGCCACCTACACGAGCGACAAGGACCGTGATTTTGCCCTGAGCCTCGGCGCCAGCCGCTTCATCGTGAAGCCCATGGACCCGGCGGAGTTCGTGACCGTCATCCGCGAGGTCCTGCATGCCGGAGAGAACGGGTTGATCGAGCCGCGCCTTCCCTCCCTCGAGCAGGAGCGGGAGTACCTGCGGGAGTACGGCGACCGGGTCAGAAAGAAGCTGGAAAGGAAGATAGCCCAGCTCGAAGCGTCGGAGGAGCGCTACCGGAGCGTCATCGCCTGCGCAGGCGATGCGATCATCACCATTGACGGCGAAGGCGCGATCACGTCCTGGAACAGGGCCGCGGAAGCGATTTTCGGCTACGAAGCAGGCGAGATCATCGGAAAGCCCATTTCACTGCTTGCCCCTGACGATCTCCAGGCGGAGCAGAAGAATCTCATCGGACGGCTGAAGGAGAAGGGCTTCGTAGGGTGTCTCGAGACCGTCAGAAGGGCAAAGGACGGGTCCCGGGTCCCCGTCGAGCTGTCGCTCAGCATCATGAAGGACCCGCGGGGAAGGGACATCGGCATTTCAGGCATCATCCGCGACATCTCGTCCCAAAAGATACTGGAGGCCCAGCTCCGGCAGGCCCAGAAAATGGAGGCCGTTGGCCAGCTCGCCGGCGGTGTGGCCCACGACTTCAACAACATCCTGACTGCCGTCATCGGCTATGCGAGCCTCATGCAGATGAAGCTCGAAAAAAACGACCCGAACCGGGTAAACGTAGAGCAGATACTTGCTGCGAGCGAACGGGCCGCGCGGCTGACCCACAGCCTGCTTGCCTTCAGCCGGAAGCAGCTCCTGAACCCCGAGCCCACGGACCTGAACGGCGTTGTCAGGGACGTGGAAAAGCTGCTGCGCCGCCTGATCGGGGAGGACGTGGAACTCAGGACCATTTTGCCGGACCAGCCGCAAACGGTCATGGCGGACCCCGGTCAGATCTCGCAGGTGCTGATGAACCTCGCGACCAATGCGCGGGATGCCATGCCTGACGGCGGCCTGCTCACGATCGAAACTGACAGCGTGGAGCTTGACGAGGAGTATGTGCGCACCCATGACGTTTCGAAGGCAGGCCCCTATGCGGTCCTGCGCGTCGGCGACACCGGCATGGGCATGGACGAGAATACGCGTGAGAAGATCTTCGACCCTTTCTTCACCACCAAGGAGCTCGGCAAGGGAACGGGGCTCGGCCTTGCCATGGTCTACGGCATTGTGAAGCAGCACAACGGCCATATCAATGTCTACAGCGAGCCGGGAAAAGGCACCCTCTTCACCATCTACCTGCCGCTCATATCCATGGAAGCGAAGAAAGTGCAGCCGAAAGAGGTCGTCGCCGACCTGGCCGGAACAGAGACGGTCCTGCTGGCCGAGGATGATGAGGGTGCGAGAAACATCGCCAAAACCGTGCTGACCGAGTTCGGGTACACCGTGATCGAGGCCCTGGACGGCGATGAGGCGGTCCGGCTCTTCGCTGACCAGCCGGGCGTCATCGACCTGCTGGTTCTCGATGTGATGATGCCGAAGAAGAACGGCAGGGAGGTCTATGAGGAGATCCAACGGCTGCGGCCGGGCATAAAGGCGCTGTTCATGAGCGGTTACACGGCGGACATCATGCACCGCCGCGGCATCATCGAAAAGGGGCTCCCGTTTATTTCAAAACCCGTGTCGCCCACGGAAC
>JBBIHD010000009.1:0-1703 GCA_037447195.1 Nitrospirota bacterium
CTGCGTATCGATATCGAGGATCACATCGATCCCCCTGCCCACCAGGTCTTCGAGCATGCGCCGGGACGTGCCGTAGAGGTTCCCGTGGACCTCGGCCCATTCGACGAAATCACCGGCCTCCACCATGCTCCGGAACCGGGACTCGGTCACAAAAAAATAATCCCGTCCATCGATCTCACCGTTCCGTGGCTTCCGCGTCGTCGTGGAGACGGAATGGGTGAGGTTATCGAGAGCATCGGTAACGGCCCTGCAGAGGCTGGTTTTGCCGGCGCCTGACGGCGCGGAAACGACGAATATCTGGCCTCTGCTGGGTCTCATTCCCCTCCTCCGCCGGCAAAGCGCTGCAGCAGCGTTTCCACCTGCACCGCTGATAGGATCACGTGATCGCTGTCCGTTATGATGATCGCCCGGGTCTTTCTTCCCTGCGTGGCATCGATCAGCATCTTCCGCTCCCTGGCATCCTCCCTGATGCGGCGCATGGGCGCCGACTCAGGGGAAAGCACGGCCACGACCTTTGCTGCCATGACCAGGTTGCCGTATCCGATGTTTACGATGCTGTTCGCCATGCCGCTACTCGATGTTCTGCACCTGCTCCTTGATCTTTTCTAGCTCCGCCTTGACGTTCACTGCACCGTAGGAGATCTCCGCATCCTGGGCTTTTGATGCAAGCGTATTCACCTCGCGGTTCAGTTCCTGCAGCAGAAAATCGAGCTTTCTGCCCACGGGCTCGGTCGTGGCGCCTTCCAGCAGTGAACGAAACTGACGAAGATGGCTTGCAAACCGGGTCAGTTCCTCGCTGATGTCCGTCCGGTCTGCCAGCAGGGCGATCTCCTGCGCGATCCGCAGCGGGTCCGGTTCATGGGCAACGCCTTCCCCGTCGCCAAGGAGCTTCCGAACATTGTCCGTTAACCGCTTCCTGGCTTCTTCCAGCGATCGGGGCGCGCGGCCGCTGATCGCCCCGGCGAGTGAATCAATGGTCGCCAGCCGTGACGCAATATCCCGGACAAGGGCCTTGCCCTCGTCAACGCGCATGCTGTCCAGCGCTGCAAAGGCGCTGTCCATGCCCTTGTGCAGGTCCTTCCACATCTCTTCGGCGTCATCAGAGGCCTCTTCGGCCGTAAAAACGCCCTCGATGCCGGCGAGCAGTGTCAGGTCCACCTCGCCAGGCAGGGAGAACCTGCTCTTCAACTCGGTCAAGGCCTGCACATACTGTCCGGCACGGTCGCCATCGAGGGCTATTCTGCCGATCCTGGCGCCTTCGCTGTTCCTGGTAATGAAGAGATCAAAACGGCCTCGGGAGAAGTGACCCTGGATCGCCTTCCGTATCCGCGGTTCAAGGGGCGCAAGAACCTTGGGCGTTCTCATCTGGATGTCAATGAACCGGCTGTTCACTGAACGGATCTCGATGACGAAACTGCTGCTGCCGCTCTGCACCTCGGCCCTGCCGTATCCTGTCATGCTCCGGATCACACAATCTCCTTTAGAAGACCACTGCTGCTCCGCACGGGCCGGCAGGATTTCACTACCGCATAAAACTCATGAAGCTCTCGTCAACGACAGGCCGAAAACGATAGGTATACACGTAGGCATTGCCGAGAAATTTCACATCCACATCCCATCCTGTGCTGATCTTCATCCTGCGCCGTTCATTGTCACGATCGATGATAAAATTCTCTTCAGCAAGCGGCAGGTCTAGCTCCTTG
>JBBIHD010000010.1:0-1686 GCA_037447195.1 Nitrospirota bacterium
ACGATCGGAAACTATGCCGAGCTGTCCGAAGCGACGCGGTACGTGATCTTCAAGGGCGGTGTCGAAGCCTATTCATACAACACCTATGATGAGCTGAACGGCGTTGCCGGTTTTGCCAGTGTCGGCCTGTACCGCCGCTATGGCGAAGTGCTTTCATCGATCCTGACCGCCGTGGGGCGCATGAAGGACCTGAACGACAACACCCGTGACGGCGGTTCCATCGGCGCGTCCTTTGATCTGTTCCAGCAGGTCCGGCCTCACCTCCGGTTCCGCCAGTGGTACGCTTTCGAGCGCATGAACGCGCGCGATGAGGCGAATTCCTACGACGGCCACAACGCCGGCCTCTGTGTCGTGCTGAGAATGGACCGCACCTGGTTCCTCCATGGGGGCTATTCCTTCCTGTACCGGCAGTATGAAGATGCGGCCGGCTCCTCGTCCCGCTCCCATACCCTGTCGCTGCTCCTGGAACGCACATTGACGCGGACGGTCTATGTCTTCGCGGGGTGGGACCGCCAGCGCTATGAGGCCGAGGGGAGCGCGCCGGGCATCGGAAATACGCTTGCCTCCATCGGGATCGCATACAGTTATTGAACCCTCCCCGCGCCCCTCGCGTATTGACATGCCGCCGGTTTTATGCAATTATGTGGCATGGCGCTCGTGAACCACACGACCCGCGAGATCAACGCGAAGATCGTGTATTATGGCCCGGGACTTTCGGGCAAGACCACCAACATCCACTTCATCTATCATCGCATCTCGCCGACGCAGCGGGGCAAGCTGATCTCCCTTGCCACCGAGACGGACCGGACGCTCTTTTTCGATTTCCTGCCTGTTGAGCTCGGCACGATCAAGAATTACCGTGTGCGGTTCCATCTCTATACCGTTCCCGGACAGGTGTTCTACAACGCCACGCGCAAGCTCGTCCTGAAGGGCGCCGATGGCGTCATATTCGTCGCTGATTCGCAGCGCGCCATGATGGACTCGAACCTGGAGAGCCTGGCGAACCTGAAGGAGAACTTCGGCGAACAGGGGATCGATCTCGAGAATTTTCCGATGGTCATCCAGTACAATAAGCGCGATCTTCCCGACGTGATGTCCGTCGACCAGCTGGATGCGGCCCTGAACCGGCGGGAGCTGCCTTCCTTCGGCGCCGTGGCCATGAACGGCGAAGGCGTGCTCAAGACCTTTACGGCCATTTCGAAGCTCGTTCTGCAGGACATGCAGAAGTTCCCGGACCGCCACAACCTTACGCTGGGCGACATGGCGGGAAAAGCGGCGCCTGCGGCAGGCGCGGCTGCCGAGGAGCCGTCATTGCCCGAGGCCGATCTTGCCGGCGCGCGGCCCGAAATGGATGCCCTGGAACAGGTCGTGGACAAGGGAACGCAGGTGGACCTGGGGAAGCCCTTCATGGAGGACGGGCAGATCGTCCTGCCGTTCAACGTCCAGGCGGCAGGCGCTGCCGAGGATTTCCAGCTTCGTGTTGCCATCGACATGGAGGCTCCTTTGTCAAAGCGCTTCAAGGTGGTCGTCAAGAACATCCGGAAATAAGAGGGCTTCGCGGGGACAGCGGCAGTTGAACAGGAGAAGGGATGCCAAAGGCGACGGCGCTCATACCTGCAGCCGGCATGGGCAAACGGATGGGAAAGGCGGTGGCGAAGCAGTTCCTGCCGCTGGCCGACAAGCCGA
>JBBIHD010000011.1:0-24941 GCA_037447195.1 Nitrospirota bacterium
GCTTGGCGATCTCGATGAAGCGCTCTTCATAGATCTCGAATGGGAGCTTGTCGGTGATGCAGATGGGGTCAAAGCGCCAAACAATGTGGTCAGGCGAATAGCGCCTGGCGATATGGATGAAGTCCTTGACAGCCTCGCGAAAGTCCGGAGTCCTGAGTTCAAGCTCCCGGTTTCCGGTGATGGTGAAGTGAAAGAACAGGTTCCCGGTGGTTTTTTCGACCTCGTCGAGGGACGAGAGCAAGGGCGCATAGTCCTTGGACCAGAAGACGATGGCCCCCACATCTTCGGGCTTTAAGGAGACCTGAAACCATTTCCGCGTATAGGGGTGACGGACGTCGGCAAAGCCTTCACGCAGGCGGGTCAGAAGCCACTCAGTATAGAAGGCGGGAATGTCGGTGCGGCGGCTGGCTGAGATGATCTGCTGGGACATGGGACATTATAACCGCAGATCACTGCAAGGAAAAGAAATAAACCATGCCAGCCGCGTATGAACGCGAATAAATACTTGGATAACAATGAAAAGGATCGATTGGCCACGGATGCACACTGATGGACACGGATAGGTACGAATGCTTTTGAGCCGCGAATGAACGCGAATGGGCGCGAAGAAATGATTAAATAAGAAGAAGATCGCTGAGCAAAGCATGTCCACAGCGCGACAAGGACGTGAGCCAATGCTTTTTTACCGAGGCAGAAGGAGATGTTCTTTTGTCTCTATTCGCGTTATTCGCATAAATTCGCGGCCAATGGTTTTAAGTTCCTATCTGTGGCAAAGAATGTCTTGCTATTACCCGATCATCCCCACAGCAGCCTCGATCCGCTTCAGCACCTTGTCTCTGCCCATCACCTCGATCACGTCATAGATGCCGGGGCTGACGGTCCCGCCGGTGAGGGCCACGCGCACAGGCTGGGCCAGCTTGCCGAGCTTGACGCCCCTGGCGTTCACGAGGTCGTTGAAGGTTTTTTCGACAGCATCGTGAGTGAAAGGTTCAAGCGTCCTGAGGGAAGCGGCCAGCTCCGACAGCATCGGCGCGACTTCCGGCGTGAGGTGTTTGGCCTTTGCCTTTTCGTCCATCGTGATGTCGTCCTGGATAAACGGGAGGGAGGAAGTCTTCATCTCGAGCAGCGTATGGCTGCGCTCGGTCAATATGCTGACGAGCTTCTGCATCCAGGCTCCCTCAGGCTCCTTTCCTGCCTGTACTACACCGTCCTTCCTGAGCAGATCGAGCAGCAGCCCTGCGAGGCGCGCGGGATCAGCCTGCTGGATGTAGTGGTGGTTCAGCCAGACCAGCTTCTCGGGGTTGAAGACCGCCGGGGCCTTGCCCACGTTGTCGAGGGAGAACTTCGCGATCAGTTCGTCTCGGGAGAATATCTCCTGGTCGCCTGAAGACCAGCCGAGCCGGGCAAGATAGTTCACGAGCGCTTCGGGCAGGTACCCCAGGTCAGCGTACTCGGTGACAGCAGTTGCTCCGTGGCGCTTCGATAATTTCGTCTTGTCCGGGCCCAGGATCATGGGCAGGTGCGCGAAGGCAGGCGGCTCATGTCCCAGGGCCTGGTAGAGCTGGATCTGGCGCGGCGTGTTGTTCAGGTGGTCGTCGCCGCGGATCACATGGGTGATATGCATGGTCACATCGTCAACGACCACGGCGAAATTGTAGGTGGGAAGGCCGTCAGAACGCAGAATGATCAGGTCGTCGAGCTGCTTGTTCTCGAAGGTCACTGCGCCGCGGATCAGGTCGCGCACGATCGTCTCGCCGTCGTCCTGGGACAGGAACCGGACAGCTGGGGTCCGGCCTTCCACGGGAGCGGTCAGGGAAAGGCATTTGCGGTCGTACTTGGGCGGCCTGCCGGCTGCCATGGCCTCTTTGCGCCGGAAATCGAGCTCTTCAGGCGAGCAGTAGCAGTAGTAGGCCTTCTTCTCCTTCAGCAGCCGCTCCACATGAGACCGGTAGATGTCCATGCGCTCGGTCTGGCGGAAGGGGCCTTCGTCCCAGTCCATGCCGAGCCACTTCATCCCGTCCAGGATGATGCGGATGGACTCGTCGGTGGAACGAGTCTTGTCCGTGTCCTCGACGCGCAGGACAAAGGTCCCCTGGTGGTGGCGCGCAAAGAGCCAGTTGAACAGGGCGGTGCGCACGCCGCCGATATGAAGGGCGCCCGTGGGGCTGGGCGCGAACCTGACGCGAACAGTGCTCATGGTCGTTATCGTATTCCTTTCAGGCCGCAGCGGTCATCCATGTTTCCGGAACGGGATGTGAGGGCTGATTATAACAGATTGGCCATGCGGCTGAAAAGGAAAAACAGGGTCCCGGCGAAAGGGCCCGTGGACGCCGATGAACCTGTAAAGAGCATTTGGACGCGGATAAAAGCTGACAACTTCTGATAAAGCCAAAAGAGACCTGCGGTTAAAGTACTTTACGGACAAACATCTTAAATTTTCAGCCAAGTTCTATAGAGCCAAAAGCGTTCACCGCGAGGGCGCAAAGGTCGCAAAGGAAAGCTCGAATTCAGATTTTAAAAGCATAAAAAACCTTCGCGTCCTTCGCGTCTTGGCGGTTCAACGGTTTGGTTTTGTTTCATCGGTCTGATGCAGAGCCTCGCTAATTCTTGAAAAAAACTCACCTGCAAGGGGAAAGGTGACAACGTTCAGGACAAAAAGCATTGGTTTTTTCATTGGTTATCGGCTTTTTCTGTGTCCCAACTGTTGTTTTTAGGATGAAGGAAGTCAGGGAGGCCCAAAATAAAAAAAGGGGCGGCAGAAGCCGCCCCTTTTCGTGCTCAGAGACCAGATCAGAAGCCGAAGGGCTTGGCGTAGAGCAGGATCAGAACCACGACGAGGGTGTAGATGGCCAGTGATTCGATCAGCGCCAGACCGACGATCATGGTGGTCATGATCTTGCCCGAGGCCTCGGGATTGCGGGCAATACCTTCAACCGCCCGTCCGATGCCGAGACCCATGCCGATGCCGGTGCCGAGGGTCGCGATGCCGATGCCGAGGGCCGATGCAAGGGCCACGGTGGCATAGAAGGACATCTTCGTGGCCTCGGGGGTCGCTGCTTCAGCCGCTGCTGCGAAGGCCGCAGGGGCGATCAGCATGATGCCCAGAACCATTACCAGGATTGCAGAAAATTTTTTCATTGTCTCGCCTCCTTTCCTCAAAAGGTGAACTGCCGGCCGGATGAGTGAAGACCGGGTATAACCTCCCGGGGCCGATGATGCCGAAGCCGCCCCGGGGTCATGTTGCCTAATGATGGTCGCCGCCGCCGATGTGGGCGTGCTCAATGGACCCGGAAAGATACAGCATGGTCAGCAGCGTGAAAACGCCGGCCTGCACCACGGCCACCAGCAGACCGAGCCCCAGGATGGGGATCGGCGCGATATAGGGCGCAAGCAAAGCCAGCACTAGAAGCAGTTTGTGCTTTGCCACCATGTTGCCGAAGAGCCGGAAGGACAGGGACAGGACGCGGGCCAGATGGCTGATGACCTCGATGATGAACATGATCGGCGCCAGTGCCCACATGGGGCCCATGAAGTGCTTGACGTACCCGATGCCGTGGCGTTTCAGGCCGATGTAATGCGTTGCCGTGAACGAGACGATGGCGAGGGCAAGGGTCGTGTTCAGGTTGCCTGTGGGCGAGTCAAAGCCCGGCAGCAGGCCGAGCAGGTTCCCGACGAGGATGAACAGGAACAACCCGGCGATCAGCGTGAAGTAATGCCTGCCTTCAGGGCTCATGATCTCCACGACAAAATCTTCCAGGCCGCCGACCACCACTTCCATGAAGTTCTGGAAGCCCGTGGGCGCATCCTTCTGCTTGAGCGTCAGGCGCGTGGCAACAGCCAGGCCGATCAGGATGCCTGAAGCAACGACAGCATAGGTGACATGGGCCGGCACGTCAGGGATGTTGAAAAACAGCGGTCCTTCTTTCATGGCGGGGTCTCCTGCGATTTGAAAGAAACAGATGTTATGCAGTCAAAACTTTACTTCAAGCCCCCCGGCAAGTCAAGAAAAAATCAGGCATCGTTCCATTAAATTTCCTAATGATTGTATATGCTTTTGTTAATAAAATAAAAAATCCACACCCCGGGAAGGGGTGTGGATCTCGGTGATCAGGCAAGGTCGCGGGCAAGGTCGCGGGCAGGGGCTCAGGCCATGACCAGAAACACGCCCACGGCAGCGGCCCAGGCCAGGAAGGCCACGATGATGGGCTGGACCTTCAGGGTCTTGAAATCACACAGCAGGCCGAGGTTCACGAAGGCCGTGGCAAAGACGATGGTGGCGGCCGCCTTGATGGCCTTGAACTTGGTCACAACAGCAAAGGCCGGGCTGAAGGCCGTGAGGCCCAGGATCACGATGAAGGCCGTGAGCACGATCAGGAGATAGCCGGCCCCCTTCTTTTTGCCCGCCTGCCTGGAGGCGATGAAGAAAAAGGCAAGGGCCACGAAGGGGATCAGGGCCGTGCGAAGAACTTTTACCGGCAGCGCGATGTCCTTGCTGACCGTGCCGAGGCCTGCCGTGGCGATCTTCACGATCCCGGTCTGATGGAGGGTGGCGCCTGACAGGACGCCGTACACGTCATTGCCCAGGCCCTGGAAAAAGGGGATCGCCTGGAACATCACCACCGCTGCGAGGCCGACGAGGGTGATGGCGATGAGGGAGTTCGAGATGTCCTCGTCCTTGGCGTCAACAGCCGTGCAGGTGATCGCAATGGCTGAAGCACCGCAGATGGACGATCCCACGGCCGTCAGCCAGTTGGTTTTTTGGGGAAGCTTGAACAGACGGCCGAGCAGCAGCGCCGCGACCAGCAGTACACCGAAGGCCGTGAAGGTCTGGACGTAGACTTCCCCGGAAAGGGCAAGGCTTTTCTTGATATTGATGGTGGCAGCGTAGAGTATCACGCCGATGGGAATGAGGAAGTCCTTGATGTCTTTGGCATAGGCGATCACCATGTCAAAGGACGGCAGTTTACCGAAGAGCAGACGTACGATCATGCCGGCCAGAAGCGCCATGACCAGCGCATCCAGCGTTTCGTGAAGCCCCGAGAGCACAAATGCGCCAATTCCGAGGAGTGTGGTGAGCAAAACACCTGGAGCCAGGGCCTTGAACATGAATCCCTCCTTGCACGCTATCCAGAATTAGAATTTGATATCCAGAGAATCTTTGCCCAGGACCGTCTTGGCAGCCTCCAGGAAAAGCTTCTCTTTTTCAGCATCATCCGGGGTGTCCTCAGTGAGTTTGGAAAGATCCTCGTGCACCAGAAGCCTCATCCTGCTCATGGCAAGATTCTTCAGTACGGTATGTTCCGCTACATAATCCACTATTTTTTTCAGCCTGCCGGGCATACTGCATCCCCTCCTCCACGCAAAGCGCCCTCAGGGCGCACGAACGCTGTTTTATCGGCATGGTGGACAGTATATCACAGATTTTCTCAGTTTGTAAATAAATTTCCTGTTGAGGATCGCCAGGCAGCAGTGGTTAAGGTATTTCAAGGCTAATATGCAGGGTCGCCCTTTGAGCCAAAGGTGCTCATTGTTAGATTGCAAAAAAGAAGGGGAGGCTTTATGCCTCCCCTGCGTGAAGTGCGTGTTTATGCTCTCGTAGTCCCCGGTACGCTCTTAGTCAGCGTAGGCGCCCAGGGCGTTGAAATTGTAAGGCAGGCCGTCGATCTTCCAGCCGTTCCGGGTCCGGTAGCCCTTTGCATCGGCGCCGCCCTCGAATCCGTTTACCATATTCATGACACGGTAGCCCAGCGGCTCAAGAATATTCGCGGCTGCCACGCTGCGCGCGCCGCTGCGGCACATGAGGATCAAAACCACGTTCTCCTTCACGGTGCCGAAAAGTTCGTTGATCTCGTTCACAAAGGAAGGATTCACGATGAACTGCTTCTTCCAGTCGATCTGGTAGGCCACGTTGAAGATCTTCAGGTCGAGCCCCTTGCCGTCGCCCGCCCTGTTCACGCCCGGGTGGCCGACCCAGCGCCACTCTTCGGGCGTGCGCACGTCGACAATGTAATAGACCGTAGCGCTGTCATAAGCGATGGCTGCCGTGGAACCGTTCATGACAAGCTCATAGGCCTGTGCTGTCGAGACGTTTTCGTAGGCTGCGGCCGGCATGGCCGCTGCAAAGGTAAAGAGGGCTGCAAAACAGACCATCAAAACAGTAGATTTTTTCATGTGCGTTTTCTCCTATTATAGGGTGCGTTAAGTGTTGGTTACCGGTTAACTGCAAGAGATCCATCCTTGAAGACATGCTGCAACGTAACAAATGATGATGGCCTTCTTCAGACATCACCTCCCCTTGTCGATATGATGATTATGGAAGTTGTGTTTACTGGAATCGGCCCTAATGCGTTAGTACAAAAGTAGCAATTAGTTGCTTGTCTGTCAACTACAATTATAATCGGCATGCGCAAAAAATACATGTCTGCAAAATGATATAAAAACAGATAGTTGATGAACCATTCCGGATCGGCATGGCAATTTTAGATGAATACTTCTTCCGCAATAGTCAGAGCTTCGGCTAGTCTGGTGATGGATAAAAATTAAACGATCGTTTGTGATGGGGGGGGTTGCCTGGCAACCACGGGTCTATTTCAGCTTGCCATATCGCTCCGCCTCTGCTCGAGATCTCTCATAATTAGGCGAGTCTCCGGTAGCCTGGTAAACCTCTGCCAGATGACCATAGGCCTCAGAGAGGTATTCCGGCCGGTCCTGAGGAAGGGTCCTTACAGACTCTTCGAGCGCCTCTAACGCTTCACTGATCCGCCCTTGGCGGTAAAGAACCACGCCGAGCGTGTCAAGGTAGTAAGGCCGCTGCTCCGGAGTGCGCCGTATCGCTTCCCTGGCAAGCTGTTCAGCTTTCCTCAGTTGATCTCCCTGTTCGAGATACACCCATGCAAGATTGTTATAGCTGTTCCCGTTCCCGGGATCCAGGGATATGGCTTTGAGATAGGCCTTTTCAGCCTCTTTATGTGCTCCTGTGCGGAAGGACAGGTCGCCTATCATGAGCCAGGTGAGCGGGCTGTTGCTGCCGCCTCTGACTGCAGCGCGGTATTGCTGCAGCGCTAACTGCAGTTTGCCCTGCGACTCATAGACCTGCCCCAGGCGGACATGCTCTTCCGCCGTAAGCGGATCATTCAGAACGATGATCCTCGGGAGCGAGCAGCTGGTGGCAGCAGCCAGTGAGGTCAGGATCAGAATATGCAGAATGAATTTTGTCATGCTATATCATATCTGGAAAGGACAGAAAAGTCGCCAGGCTGCGGCATTATCCGGCACCCTGCGCCGCAACAGGAGCGCGTGCCGGTGTAGGGTGCACTACAAGCATCCAGTTGCCGGTACGGCCCCAGGATTTTTGAAAGCTATCATAGGACATCAGCCGGTTCCGTGTAACGCCGTCATGCATGATCATGACACGGTTGACATCGTCAAAGCCGATCGCGACCACGTAATGGGGCCGCCGGTAGAGGCCGCTGCCCAGGTCGAGCAGGCAGATGACCGGCCGACCGCTACGGATCTCAGCGTGCAGTCGCTCAAGGGTGCCCGCTGCGGCTTCGGTAGAAAATCCCGACGACCGGGCGAAATTTTCCATGTCAGGAGGAAGGGTTCCCCCGAGGGCCGGCGTCATGATGCGCGACCCGATCTCGTCAAGCGGGACGACGGCGCCATAAAATGCCAGGACGCCGGAAAGGGCGGCCGGACCGCAGTCGTCCGCACCCTGGCGCACAAAGGGCACGCCGCTGATATAGTGTCCGCGGGCATCGAGGCCCGGCGGCAATGAAGACAAGTCCCGAGGCGCGCATCCCACAGCCAGGAGCGTTGCAGCAACGATAATGATGAACAAAAAAAAACCGCAAACAGCCCCTTGTCTGTTTGCGGACCAACTCGTTTCCAGTGCGGCCATTATCTGCGCTTCACCTCAATGCGGCCTTCAAGCAGATAGATAAGCAGCACAACAAGCAGTGCGATGATGAGCAGTCCGACAACGGCTCCCACGGCATCGCCGCCGGCCTGGAGCGAGTCCAGGTTCGATGCCAGGTGATGAAGTTGTTCATCAGAAAGACTGTTCAACTTCGCCGCGGCCTCGTCGGCCGAAAGCCCGTAGTCCATGAGGCGCTGCTGGATCACCTTGGATTCGAGCACCGTCTGAACCTTGCCCAGGTCCGCGATCCGCTCTTGCGACGACACACCCGTGGCCGCTGCGCCCTGCGGATCCACGGCCAGGTACATGGCCTCTGCCGGACCGGCAAAGGTCGAGATCACGAGCAGGGCGGCTGCGAGGTACACTGCCAATGGTTTGGCATAGAAACGCTTCAGCATAGGGTTCATAACGGGAAACCTCCTTTTTGATGGAAGCAGCGCGTTTATTTTCTGATGATGACCTGGTGGTCTGTCGCCTGCAGCACGACGATAACAACGATCGCGACAAGCAGCAGGAAGATCACTGCTCCAATGCCGTCGCCGCCTGCCTGGAGCGAATCCATGTTTGCAGCAAGCTGATGAATCTGCTGGTCGGAAAGGCTGTTGATCTTCAGCAGGGCCTCTTCGGCAGAAAGGCCGAGATCCATGAGGCGTTGCGAAACGAGCGAGGATTCGAGGGCGGACTGCACCGCAGCAAGGTCTTCAGCGCGGCTGGTCCGGGTCGGTTCGACGGGCAGGAACATTGCCCAGCCCTGGGCGGGCAGGGCCAGCAGAAAGACCGCCATGGCGAGGTAGAGTGAAAGGCCTTTTACCGCAAAGCGCTGCAGCATGGGACAGCTCCTTTCGGGGACCGGCAAAACTGCCGGCTCAAACGGTCATGATCTCTTTTTCCTTGTGCGCGAGCAGTTCATCGATCTTCTTTATGTGCTCGTCGGTGCTCTTCTGGATCTCGTCCTGCAGCTTCTTCGTCTCATCTTCGGAGAAGTGCTCTTCCTTCGAGCGTTTTTTGATCTCTTCGTTGATGTCCCGGCGGATATTCCGGACAGCCACCCGGGAATCCTCGGCCAGCTTCTTTGCGTGCTTCACGATCTGCATCCGCCGTTCTTCCGTCAGGGGCGGTATGGCCAGCCTGATGAGCTTGCCGTCGTTGTTCGGCGTGAGCCCCACATCGGACTTCAGGAGCGCTTTCTCGATCTCGCCGATCATCTTTCCTTCCCAGGGCTGGATCGTGATCATGCGCGGGTCAGGCACGGCGAGGTTCGCCACCTGGTTGAGCGGCGTTGGCGTGCCGTAATAGTCGACGGTGATCCCGTCGAGGATGCCAAGGGACGCCCTGCCCGTCCGCACCGCGGCGAACTCCCTTCGCAGGGTTTCCAGGCCCTTGTTCATTTTCTCTTCGGCTTTCTTCTTTATTTCATGAGCCATAGTTCCTCCCGGCGACGATCGTCCCCACCTGTTCGCCCAGCGCCAGCCGCTTGATATTGCCGGGAACGGTGAGGTTGAACACGATGATGGGAAGTTCATTGTCCATGCAGAGCGAAATGGCCGTTGCGTCCATGACCTTCAGGTCCTTCTGCAGAACGTCGAGGTAGGTGAGGCGGTCGTACTTGACGGCCGAGGGGTCCTTCACCGGATCGGCGCTGTAGACGCCGTCGACTTTAGTGGCTTTCATGATCACTTCAGCGCCGATCTCCATGGCGCGGAGCGCAGCGGCAGTGTCGGTGGTGAAGTAGGGATTGCCTGTGCCGGCGGCAAAGATCACGATGCGCTTCTTCTCTAGATGCCGCACGGCCCGCCGCCGGATATAGGGTTCGGCGAGCTCGCGCATCTCGATGGCCGACTGCACCCGTGTCTTTACACCCTTGTTCTCCAGCACGTTCTGCAGGGCCAGTGAATTCAGCACGGTTGCCAGCATGCCCATGTAGTCGGCGCTCGCCCGCTCCATGCCCTTGGCCGTGGCTGCGAGCCCCCGGAATATGTTGCCGCCGCCGATGACGATGGCGGTCTCGATGCCCAGGTCGTAGATCTCCTTCACCTGGGACGCGATGGAATCGAGCATGGCATAGTCTATGCCGTACTCCTGCTCGCCCATGAGGGCCTCGCCAGAGAGCTTGAGCAGTATGCGTTTCCGGGACGGTCGTGAGGTCATAGGTTATTTGAGCTGCGCTGCTACCTCTTCGGCAAAGTTGCCCTGTTTCTTCTCGATGCCCTCGCCGAGCTGGTACCGGACAAAGCGCTTGATCGAGGCCCCGCCTGCCTGCTTCAGCAGGTCACGGACCTTCAGCTTGCCGTCAGGGTCCTTGATGTAGACCTGCTCCAGGAGGCAGGTGTCGCCGTAGAACTTCTCCATCTTGCCGTCAACGATCTTCGGGACAACAGCGGCTGGCTTGCCGGACTCCTTTGCCTGGCCTTCATACACGGCCCGCTCGCGCGCAAGCACGTCGGAGGGAACCGCTTCCCGTGTCAGGAACTGCGGGTTGGCAGCTGCAATGTGCATGGCGATGTCCTTGCCGAGCTGCTCGTCGCCGCCCTGATAGTCCACCATAACGCCGATGCGGGACCCATGGAGATAGATGGCGAGCCTGCCGTCGGTCTGGTAGCGGACGAAGCGGCGGACCGCGATGTTCTCCCCGATCTTCTGCACCAGCGCCTGGCGCCTGGCCTCGACGCCCTGGCCGCCCAGGTCCAAGCTCGAAAGGGCCGCCACATCGGCCGGATCCTTCCCGGCAACAAGGTCGGCGATCCCCCTGGCGAACTGCTGGAACTCCTCGTTCTTGGCCACGAAGTCGGTCTCGCTGTTCACTTCCACCAGGACGCCGGTCCTGCCCTTCGCGTCGATGGCGGAGGTGATGGCCCCTTCGGCCGCCACGCGGGACGCCTTCTTCGCGGCCGCTGACAGGCCCTTCTGCCTCAGGACGTCCACTGCTTTTTCGAAATCGCCGCCGGCCTCTTCCAGTGCCTTCTTGGCGTCCATCATGCCGGCGCCGGTCTTTTCTCTGAGATCCTTGACTGCTGATGCGGAAATCGTTGCCATGATGCCAAAACCCCCTCTGCTGTTCTTTAACGCCTGCGTGCTGATTCCTCTTCCTCGGGCTCGTCGCTCGTATCTGCCTGGGCGTCGAGTGACTCCTCAACGACCTCGGCCGGCCCTGCCGCGACAGCTGCCTGCTCGGCGGCTGCGGCCTCCTTGGCGATCGCCTGCCGTCCTTCAATGAACGCGTCGGCCATTTTTGACGCCATCAGGCGGATGGCGCGGATGGCGTCGTCGTTCCCCGGGATGACGTAGTCGATGTTATCGGGATCGCAGTTCGTGTCCACCACGGCAACGACCGGTATGTTCAGCTTGTTCGCTTCCCGCACGGCTATTGCTTCCTTGCGCGGGTCGATGACGAACACCACGGAAGGGGGCTCGCTCATGGTCTTGATGCCCGTAAGGGTCTTCTCGAGCTTGGTGCGCTCCTTTTCGAGCAGCGCCACTTCCTTCTTGGTCAGCTTTTCATAGGTGCCGTCTTCCTTCATGCGCTCGATCTGCTTCAGCCGGTCGATGCTCTTGCGGATCGTCGTAAAGTTGGTCAGCATGCCGCCGAGCCAGCGGTACGAAACGAAGTGCATTCCGGCGCGCCTTGCCTCCTCGACGATGGCGTCCTGGGCCTGCTTCTTGGTGCCGATGAACAGGACGTCCTTTCCCTGCGAAGCGGTGTGACGCATGAATTCATAGGCGTCCTTGAAAAGCTTGAGCGTTTTCTGGAGGTCGATGATGTAGATCCCGTTCCGCTCGCCGAAGATGTACTTCTTCATCTTCGGATTCCACCGTTTGGCCTGATGGCCGAAGTGCACCCCTGCTTCCAACAGCTCTTTCATGGTAATGCTTGACATGATGCTTCTCCTTCTCTTTCCTTGCGGTTATTTCCTCCGCACAGCTCAACCCCCCGGCAGATCCTGAGTCAGGATACCCTGCCGGAAGTCCCTGTGCGTGTGGATTTGATCTGAAGTGATGGCCTGAAAAGGCAGCCAATAATCTACCACAGGGCCTGCGGTATTACAAGGAAAAAATGGACAAATTGCGCCGGCGGTGCCGGCTTTGGGCGTCAGCGGCAGCCTCTGCTGTTCCGCAGGCGCGGGGCATCGTGGTCCTTGCGGAGCAGGCATGGCAGAACAACGTTCTTTTGCATTTGTGAAAAGAGCTCCGGCCTTTTCTCATTTCTGCAAAAAGCCCGGCAGACCTAACGCATTGAAATCAGTGCGTTGTCGTTTTGGCATGGTCTCTGCAATAAGGCGGGACAGAACGCAGCAATCAGGGAATTGATGAAGGAGGTTTTTGAAATGAGAACCACACTGGCAAAAAAAGCGGCTTACATTGGTGCAGGCTCGGGTCTGGTGCTGTTCGCGCTCTTCGGGCTCCTGCCTGGAAGCCTGATCGGCGGCGCAGCGGGCCTGAACATCGCCGGATGGCTGTTCGGCCTTCCTCTTGAGCCGGGGCTTCTTTCGCGGATCATCGTCTTCGGTTCCATGCTTGCCGGTGTGCTGATCGCGGGCATGGTGATCGTTACGGCGGCCTCCGCGTTCGGCTGGATACTGGGCAAGGCGGCGGACGTTGCCATTGCCGCGCGGGCCTGCGCACAGGACCCGTCGAATTGCCCGGAAAAACAGGCATAACCAGTCAGGCCTTCGGGCTGACCATACCTTACATATCGAGTATCGAAAGGAGAACTACAATGCAGAACGAAACGATCAAAACAGGAACGAAAATCGGTGCAACCATCGGCGGGCTGGTCTTTCTGGTCTTCGGGATCGTCCCGGGCTTCTACTTCGGCAGCTATGGAACACTGATCCTCCTTCAGAAGCTTATGGGCGGCACGGTCGAGCCCACGCTCATCGTCCGGGCCGTCGTGGTCATGGGCATCCTGGTCGGCATCCTCTGCGTGGCTGCCGTGAGCATCGTGGTGGGCGGCCTGCTCGGTACGGCCATGGGATATGCCGTGTCCCTGCCGCAGGCCCTGCGCGCGAAGAAGGCCGAAGTCAAGGCGTAGAACGGCTGTACTCAGTATACCTGCTTGCGGAAGAAGAGGCGGCGAGTGATCACCGCCTCTTCTTTTTTCACCAGGGGCCTCCCGCTTCCTTACTATATGCTCCGCTGAAGGGTAGCACTACAAGCAGGTGTCGGCAGCGCTAAGTCCTTCAAATAAAACTGTTTTTGCCTCACAGTGCTTCCTGTCTTCCTCGTCCTGTCCGCTGTCACCGCCAACCTGCCTCACCGCACAAAGCGCTTGACAAACATGGTGAAATTGTTTATATTCGCTCTTCTTCAGCCGTTTTTTGTATTCCTGCGGCATTATTATTTTCCTTAACGGAACAAGGTGGATTTCATGAAAACATTTAGCGCAAAAAAAGAGGACCTCGAAGGCAGCCGGAAGTGGTTTGTCGTTGATGCCAATGGCAAGACCCTTGGCAGGCTGGCCTCCAGCGTCGCATCGGTGCTGAAGGGCAAGACGAAGGCGATCTATACGCCCAACATGGACGCTGGTGACTTTGTGATCATCGTGAATGCCGACAAGGTGCATCTCACGGGCAGAAAGCTCGACCAGAAGGTCTACTACCGGCATTCGGGCTACCCCGGAGGCCTCAAGTCCGTCACGGCAGGCACCCTCATGGGCACGAAGCCCGAGCGGGTGATCAAGATGGCCGTGCAGGGCATGCTCCCCAAGACGCAGCTGGGCAAGCAGATGCTGAGCAAGCTCAAGATCTATGCCGGGGAGTCCCATCCGCACGCAGCGCAGCAGCCGGCGGAGATGAAACTGTAAGGCACCATCGGGAGTTGAACTACTACGGAGGACGGAATGTCAGCAGAAACAGTGACAAGATTTTATGCGACGGGAAAACGCAAGAACGCCATCGCCCGTGTATGGCTCATGCCGGGCAGCGGCAGGATCATGATCAATCAGCGGCCGGTGGAGCAGTATTTCGGCAGGGACGTGCTCAGGATGATCATCCGCCAGCCCTTTGAAGTGACCGGCGTTGTCGATAAGTTCGATATCGTTGCCACGGTGCTGGGCGGCGGCGCATCAGGCCAGGCCGGAGCGCTGCGGCACGGTATTTCAAAAGCGCTGCTTTCCGTTGACCAGGAAGCGAAGGGCAAACTCCGCAAAGAGGGCCTGCTGACCCGCGATCCGCGGGCAAAGGAACGGAAAAAATACGGCCAGAAGGGCGCGCGGGCCCGCTTCCAGTTCTCGAAGCGTTAAGGGTTCTCGCAGCCGCGGCGACGGCCGCGGGTCCGAAGGCCTTCGCGTTACGGCGATCAGCTCACTAATTACACACGCAGGGAGATGGGGCCATATACGGATACGTATATGGTCCGATACTCCGGTACTCCAGGGAAGGTTGAGACGCCTTCCCTTTTCTTTTGTTCAGCGACGGCAAAGCAGGAAAGGGATGTTCGATGGCATCGGGTAAGCTGAATGTGGCGGTTGTCGGTTCGAGCGGATACACAGGCGGTGAGCTGCTCAGGCTCCTGCTGCGCCATCCCCGGGTCGACGTCACGGCGGTCACCTCCGAGCGGTCGGCGGGCCAGCCGATCACGTCCATTTTTCCGAACCTGGCAGGGCTCACGCCGCTCATCTGCGAGCCCCTCGATCCTGACAAGATCGCGGCCAAGGCCGAGTTCGTCTTTCTCGCCCTGCCCCATGTGACGGCACAGGAAGCGGCCTACCGGTTCCATGCCCTCGGGCGGAAGGTCGTGGACCTGTCTGCCGATTACCGGATCACCGATCCCGCCGTCTATGAGAAGTGGTACGAGCACGGCCACCAGTACCCGGCGCTGCTCAAACAGGCCGTGTACGGGCTGCCTGAACTGTATCGCGACAGGATCAGGAAGGCCGCGCTCATCGCCAATCCGGGGTGCTACCCCACCAGCGCGATCCTGGGTCTCGCGCCGCTCCTGCGCCAGGGCATGATCGACCCTGACAGCATCATCATAGACTCCAAGTCAGGCGTCTCCGGCGCAGGCCGGAGCCCGGGGCTGGCCCATCATTTCCCAGAGGTGAACGAGGGGCTGATGGCCTACAAGATCGGGTCGCACCGCCATACGCCCGAGATCGAACAGGAACTGTCGGCCCTTGCCGGCAGAGCGGTCATCGTATCCTTCACCCCGCACCTCATTCCCATGAACCGGGGGATCCTGACCACCGTCTATGCCCGGCTGACGACGGCAGTCGACACGGCAGGGCTCCGGTCCGGCTTCGAAGCGGTGTATCGGGACGAGCCGTTCCTGCGGCTCCTTCCGCCGGGCCAGTCGCCGAATGTGCGGCATGTCCGGGGTTCGAACTTCTGCGATATCGGCGTTACTGCCGACCCGCGTACGGGCAGGGCGGTGATCGTGACGGTTATCGATAATCTGGTGAAGGGCGCTGCGGGCCAGGCAGTGCAGAACATGAACCTCATGGCGGGGTTCGACGAGACCGAAGGCCTGCTGTCGGCAGGCTTGTTCCCGTGATCGCTGTGGGCATCAACAAAAGGGGCCAGGAACAGCAGGCAGGTGCATTCTGCCGGCGGACACACAGGGCGCCTGTCCCCGTTATCATCGAGGGAGAACAATGAGAATACTGGACACGAAGAATCTTATGGTTCCGGGCTTCAAGGTCTGGGGTATTCACTGCGGCATAAAAAAGGACGGCAGAAAGGACCTGGCACTAATCGTCTCGGACCGCGAGGCGGCCATTGCCGGCATGTTCACCCAGAACAAGGTGAAAGCCGCGCCGGTGCTCCTGGACATGGCCCGCATCAGGTCAGGCAAAGGGCAGGCGGTGGTCGTGAACAGCGGCTGCGCCAATGCCTGCACGGGCAAGCGCGGTCTGGTCGACGCCCGCGCTACTGCCGAGGCGGCTGCTGCCGAGCTGGGCATCGCGCCCGAAGCCGTGTATGTTGCATCAACGGGTGTGATCGGCGAGTTCCTGCCCGTGCCGAAGATGCGGATCGGGATCGAGACAAGCGCAGGCCTTCTGTCACCGTCGGGCTGGGACCAGGCTGCCGAAGCCATCATGACCACGGACATCTATCCGAAGCTGGCCGTGGTGCAGGAAGAGATCGGGGGAAAAACGGTGACCGTCGCGGGGATCGCGAAGGGGTCGGGAATGATCCATCCCAATATGGCCACCATGCTCGGTTTCATCGTGACCGACGCCCTCGTGGCCGCGCCGCTGCTCAAGAAAGCGCTGCGCGATTCCGTGGACCGGTCCTTCAATGCTATTACCATCGACGGCGAGACGAGCACCAACGACATGGTATTGTGCATGGCCAATGGAGCGGCGGGGAACAGGAAACTCGCGGCAGGCAGCAAGGACCTCAAGAAATTCCAGGCCTGCCTGGATGCGGTGGCGCATTCGCTTGCCACACAGGTGGTGCGGGACGGCGAGGGCGCCACAAAGTTCGTCGAGATCACGGTGCGGGGCACAAAAACGCCGCAGGCCGCGAAAAATGCGGCCATGGCCGTGGCGCTGTCACCGCTCGTCAAGACAGCCCTCTTCGGCGAGGACGCGAACTGGGGCAGGATCATGGCCGCACTGGGGCACTCGGGAGTGGATATGGACGAAGCGAAAACCGATATCACCATCGGCAAGCTGAAGCTCGTGGAGAAGGGCCTGGGGCAGGGCAAGGCAGCGGAGAAGGATGCCGCCGCAGCGCTGAAGCAGCGGGACATCAAGATTGTCATCGATCTTCACAAGGGCAAGGCCGAGGCGACCGTCTGGACCTGCGACTACTCGAACGAGTACATCAAGATCAATGCCGCCTACCGGAGCTGAGTCGGGCCTGTTCCGGGGCAGGGAAAAATACCGCAAAACAGCTGGAAAAAGAGCAACATTTCTCTTGACTTTAGGCCGTTCACTTGTTAATTATGTAATTTAGCCGCCTTTGCAGCCATCCCTGCAAAGGCGGCTTTCATTCCTTCCGGCCAGGCATCTATTCTGCCGGGAATATTCTTTCTTTTCAGCGTCTTATCCAGGAATCAGGTCGCAGCAACGAGAGGGGGTGTATGGCACGTGCCAAGTGTTAGGGTGCGAGATAATGAGTCCTTTGAAGCCGCACTCCGGAGATTCAAGAAGAGCATCGAGAAAGAAGGGGTGCTCTCGGAGGTCAAAAAGCGTGAGCACTACGATAAGCCGAGCGTAAAGCGGAAGAAAAAGGCCCTGGCAGCCAGGAAAAAGGCCGCAAAGTCAGCGCGTTCGTTCCGGCACTAAGTGCGGGAAGGGCGGACCGTCCGGTGCTGTTCCCGCCGGTGATCGATGCGAGGAGAGCGGATGGAACTGAAGCAGAAGATCGAGGCCGACGCCAAGGCGGCGATGAAAGAGCGGGCCGCAGAAAAGGTCTCGACATTGAGGATGCTGATCGCGGCCCTCAAGAACAAGGAGATCGACAAGCGGCGGCCTCTCACCGGCGACGAGGTGATCGAGACCGTCCGTTCCCTCATCAAACAGCGCAAGGACTCTGTTGAGCAGTTCGCCAAGGGCGGCAGGCAGGACCTTGTGGACAAGGAGACCGCGGAGATCGCGGTGCTGGAGGCCTACCTGCCGAAGCAGCTTACTCGCGAGGAGCTCGATGTTCTGGTGCGTGACGCCGTGGCGGAGACCGGGGCCCAGGGCGCCAGGGACATGGGCAAGGTCATGAAGGCTGTTGCCGCGAAGGCGGCAGGCCGCGCTGACAACAAACTCGTGAGCGAGCTCGTGAAACAGGCGCTGGGTTAGGCGCGCACGATCCGGAGCGGGAAGGAAGGGTCATTCTGTACCAGTCTGGCAGGGGGCCGTCATGCGACGCCCCCTGATTTTTTTCTGGAGTCATGAGCAGTGAAACTGCGGCAATTCTTTGATCTTGCAATACAAACGGGCATCGACGCCGATCCCCGGGGGCGCCAGGCCGTCGAGCGGGAGCTGGATCGGACCCGGAAGGCCTTTGATGAGCTCAAACCGGGCGACCGGGACCTGTTTGACCGCGAGAGCCTTACCAATCCCTATGCCGACAGCCGGATCCTTCACGGCGATCCCGAGCGCACCGTCCGGAAGGTCCTCGTGGGAGTCGACATTGAGACGGCTGAGCTCGTACTCGCCGACCGGCTGAACGAAAAGGGTGCGGGCATCGACCTGGTCGTTTCCCATCATCCCGAAGGCCGCGCCTACGCCACGATCTACGACGTGATGAAAATGCAGGCGGACATCCTGCACCGCTTCGGCGTGCCGATCAACGTCGCCGAGGGCATCCTGTCCGGAAGAATGAAGGAAGTGGAGCGCAAGCTGATGCCGATCAATCACAATCGTTCGGTTGACGCGGCCCGGCTGCTGGACATTCCCTTTCTCTGTCTGCACACGCCGGGCGACAATATGGTGGCAGGCCATCTGCAGCGCCTCCTGGAGCAAGAGGCGCCCCATGCTCTCCGGGACGTCGTCGCCCTGCTCCGGGGCATCCCCGAGTATCAGGCTGCAGCGCGGAACAACGCAGGCCCCAAGGTGCTGCTCGGGTCCGACGAGCGCCGCGCAGGAAAAATATTCGTGGACATGACCGGAGGGACGTCAGGGCCGAAAGATTCCTTTGAAAGACTTTCCCGCTCCGGCGTGGGCACGCTGGTCATGATGCACCTTTCCGAAGAGAACCGGAAAGAAGCGGAAAAACATCATGTGAATGTCGTCATCGCCGGCCATATTGCGAGCGATACCCTCGGCATGAACCTTCTGCTTGACGCGATTGAAAAGAGCGAAGCCCTCGAAGTGCTGGAATGCTCGGGATTTACGAGGATCCGGCGGTCCGGTTGATCCCGGCCGGACAGCCGGCCAGAATATGAACGAACAGGCCCAGAGGGTTCTGGAGTATGATAAGATAAAGGATATCATTGCCGGTTTCGCCCTGTCTGCGCCGGGTGCCCAGGCTGCCCGCGCCATGCAGCCTGCTGCCGGCGAGGATGCCGTGCATGCCCTGCTGGAGGAGACTGCGGAGTATCTCGCCCTGATCGGGCGGGGGGATGTACCGCCTCTGGACGGCATCAAAGACCTCGGCCCCCTGCTTGAGAAGCTTTCCGCAGCAGGCGGCATGCTTGCTCCTGCGGAACTGCTTGATGTAGCATCGACGCTCGGCACGGGACGGCGGGTCCAGTCCTTTTTCCAGCGGAGCAGCGGCGACCCCGCATCAGGTCGAACAGCGCCGCGCCTGGGCAGCAGGGCGGCCGCACTGCAGCCCAGAAAGCAGATCGAAGACGCGGTCTTCGCGGCCATTGACGACAGCGGTGAAGTGAAGGACTCGGCAAGTCCGGCGCTCCGGAAGATCAGGAAGCAGCTTGCCAGGGTCCGGGAAGACATTCTCGCCAGGCTGACGCGCATCCTTCAGAGCAGCGCAACGCAACATGTCGTCCAGGAGCAGGTCATCACGGTCCGGGACGGACGGTACGTGCTTCCCCTGAAGCAGAACTTTCGCCAGGGCGTGAAGGGCGTGGTGCACGGACAGTCGGGGTCGCGAGCCACGGTGTTTGTCGAACCCCTCGACGTGCTGGACCAGAACAACAGGCTTACGGAGCTCCGGAGCGAAGAGCAGGAAGAGGTCGAAGCGGTCCTGCGCGGACTGACGGCCCTCGTCGTTCAGGACGCACCGGCGGTAAGCGCCACGTTCCATATCCTGACGGCGCTCGATGCCATCCAGGCCCGCGCCAGGTTCGGCGTCGAATACGGCGGCAGCATTCCGTCCCTGTCCGGACCGGGAGGCCCGCTCCGGCTCCGGGCCGCGCGCCACCCACTGCTGATGGGCCGCAGGGGCCAGACCGGCAAGGCCGCGGCAGTGACGCCGAATGACATCGCACTGGGCGGTCCCGACCGCCTGCTGATCATAAGCGGACCGAACGCAGGCGGCAAGACCGTGGTCCTGAAGACCCTTGGGCTGTTGAGCCTCATGGCCCAGTCAGGCATACCGGTGACAGCCGCCGAGGGAAGCGACCTTCCCCTGTTCAGCGATGTGTTCGCCGACATCGGCGATGAGCAGAGCCTGGAGCGGGACCTGAGCACGTTCTCGTCCCACATCGTCCGGGTGGCCGAGATCCTGCGCAGCGCCGGGACCGATGCGCTGGTGTTGTTCGACGAGCTCGGCGCCGGCACTGATCCGGCTGAAGGGGCGGCCCTGGGCGCGGCAGTGCTCGACAGCCTTCTGGCCCGCCGATGCATGACCGTTGTGACGACCCATCACAGCGCACTGAAGCTATTCGGCGCCCAAACCGGCGGCGCCGTGAACGCGGCCATGGAGTTCGATCCGGCCACGCTGAAGCCGACGTACCGCATGATCGCCGGAAGGCCGGGCAGGAGCTACGGTCTTGACATGGCGGCCCGGTTCGGCATCCCGGGAGAGGTCGTCGAGGGGGCGCGCTCCCGCCTGACGAAAGACGCGCTCCGGCTCGAAGACCTGCTCGAAGATCTCGAGCGGGAAGCCCGCGATCTGGCAGACAGCAAAGAAAGCGCGGAGCAGGCGCGGGAGGCGGCGAAGAGGGACCGGGACGCCGCAGGACAGGAGCGCGCCACTGCACAGAAGGCGTCGGCCGAAATACTGGCCCGGGCGCGCGACGAGGCAAGGACCATTCTCAGTTCGCTCCGCCAGAAGCTGCGCGATCTTTCCCGCAGCGCCGCCATGGAGCCGGCGAAAATTCAGCAGGTCCGGGGCGACGTGGAGCATCTTGCCCGGCAGCTGCAGTCCGCAGAACCGGAGCGCAGCGACGCAGCGGGACTGCAGGTGCAGCCGGGAGAACAGGTAGCGATCCCGAAGTTCAAGGCCTTCGGCACGGTGTTGGCCCGCTTTCGGGGCTCAGTCGAAGTGGACGTGGCAGGAAAGACCTTCAGGCTGTCGGCGCAGGATGTGCTTCCTGCAGCGGCGCCGAAGGCAGGCGCAGGCTCAGGACGAACGCCGGGCTGGAGCGTGGACCTGCCCGATGATGAGGCAGCCCCTGACCGTGTGAACATCATCGGTTTCCACGTTCCTGAGGGACTCGCCGAAGTGGAGCACCTGCTCAACCGGGCCGCGCTGCAGGGCCTCTCATCAGTGGTTGTCATTCACGGCCACGGAAGCGGGGCGCTCAGGACCGCAGTAAACGATCTCCTGAACGGGCATCCGCTCGTGGCGGCATGCAGGCCCGGAGGCCGGTCCGAAGGCGGCGCAGGCGTGACGGTGGCGGAGCTGAAGAAGTAAATTGTACTCCGAAGACGTCATACACAGGGTGCGGGACAGCGTTGATATAGTCGACCTGGTGTCGGGCTATGTCTCCCTGAAAAAAACGGGCAAGAATTATGTTGGCCTCTGCCCGTTCCATGCGGAAAAAACGCCGTCCTTTACCGTGAACCCGGACAAGCAGATATTTCATTGCTTCGGGTGCGGCGCCGGCGGTGATGCTTTCAAGTTCATCGGGACCCAGGAAGGGTTGAACTTTCCCGAGGCAATGCGGCGGCTGGCGGAGCGGAGCGGCATTGCCCTTCCCGAGGACCAGCGCAGCAGGCAGGAGGCTGCCGGCGACCGGGAAGAGCGGGACCTTCTGCGCGCGGCCATAGCCGGGGCAGAGCAGTACTTCCTGGGCGAGCTTGCCGGTCCGGCCGGTGCGGCTGCCAGAGAATATCTCAAGCGGCGCGGCGTGAGCGAGGCCGCCGCCCGGGATTTTTCGCTGGGCTATGCCCGGCCCGAGTGGGACGGCCTGCTGAGGCATTTGACGCAGAAGGGCATTGCTCCCGCACTGCTGGAAAAGGCCGGGCTCGTGGTGCAGCGCAGCAGCGGCGACGGATACTATGACCGCTTCCGGGGAAGGATCATTTTTCCGATCCGCGACGTTTCGGGAACGGTGATCGCCTTCGGCGGCCGGGTGATGGACGATACGCTGCCCAAGTATCTGAACTCGCCCGAGACGCCGCTCTACAGCAAGAGCAACGTGCTCTTCGGTCTGGACCGGGCAAAGGAGCAGGGCCGGAGGCTCGGCTACTTCATCATTGTCGAAGGCTATCTCGATGCGCTGGCCTGCCATCAGTTCGGCGTGCAGAATGCCGTGGCAACGCTCGGCACGGCGCTTACCGAGGGCCACCTCAGGCTGCTGAGGCGGTTTGCAAAGAAGGTGGTGCTGATCTTCGATCCCGACCCTGCGGGAGTAAAGGCCGCACTGCGGGGCCTTGACCTGTTTGCTGCAAGCGGCATGAAGGTAAATGTGGTTTCATTGCCTGATGGTGAGGACCCCGACACGTTCCTGCATCAACGGGGCTACGACGCCTTTACCGAACAGCTGCGCAGGTCCGTAAAGCTCATGGAATTCGTGCTTGGCCAGGTGGCGCGGGACGGCAGGAAGGCGCCGATCGACGAAAAGGTGGAGCGGGCCGGCCAGATGCTCGGCTTCATCGCCAAGCTTCCGAGCGCCATCGAACGGGACCATTATCTCAAGCGCACGGCCGAGGCCTTTGATCTCGACGAAGGCCTGCTGCGCAGGGAAATGCCCTCTGGAGCGCCGGTGCGCCACAGGGCCGGCCAGGCCCGCGCAGCAACCCCGTCACAGCAGCGCCCCAGGGCGGAGGAGATGCTGATCCACCTGATGCTTCGCGATGACGGCATTGCCCGGGACCTGCAGGGCCAGCTCAGTGCCGATGATTTTACCGATCCGCTGTACCGGAAAGCTGCCGAGCGGATATTCTCGGTCGTGGCCAGGACGGGCCGGCTCGAGAGCGCCGCCCTGCTGCAGGGCGAAGACGAGGAACTGAACCATCTGATCTCGCATTATTCCGTGCTCGACCTGGAGCACCACGATCCCGGCCGGGCGCAGCGCGACTGCGTGGAGCGGATCCGGCAGCAAGGGGTCGCGCGGAAGATGAAGGAGATCGGCGCTGCGATCAAAGAGGCCGAGGCCCGGGGAGATCAGGACCGTCTGCGCAGCCTGCTGGACGAGCAGCGGCGGCTCGCAGAGCGAAGAACACGAGACGACCGACCAGGCGCCGGGGGAAGCTGAAGGCGCTCCGGGGAAACCCGGATGCAGAAGCGATACCGACGCTGCGAACGATTACGCCGCATCTCGACAAGGAGCACCAGGGTATGTCAAAACGGAGCAAGACAGGCGATCCAAAAAAGTCAAACGGCTCGGCCAGGAAGAGCCAGTACGTGCCGTATGAGGAGCAGGGGGACGGCGCCGCGCACGACGACGGCCCGCCCGAGCAGATCGACAGCATCCTGTCCTTTTTCGGCGACGGCGAGCTCGACATGGAGTTCGTAAGCGCGCGCGGCGACGGCAAGGCGAATCCGCCGGCAGCCGAGGCCCATGGCGATGACGACGCTTCCGGAGACGATACCGGCGAAGAGGCCGCGGAAGAGGATGCCGAAGAAGCCGATGTTGAGGTGGGCGTCGGCAAATCCGACGACCCTGTCCGCATGTATCTCAAGGAAATGGGCACGGTGCCGCTGCTGTCCAAGGAAGGCGAAGTTGCCATAGCGAAGCGCATCGAGGAAGGCAAGCGCGATGCCGCCCAGATCGTCTACAATCTTCCCTTTTCGCTCCAGGAGGTGCGCGACCTCGGCGACAAACTGCGAAAGGGAAAGATCAGCATTCATGAGGTGGTCCATACGACCGAGGATGAAATGGAGGACCTCCAGGGGCAGAACGAGGAGGACCTGCAGGCCCGCGTGCTGAAGCTCATCGGCGAGGTGGACCGCCACAGCGCCAACCATGCGACCCTGATGAAGCACATCAACAGCCCCCGATGCAGTGATGCAAAGCGCAAGGGGCTGCGGGAAAAGGCACAGATCGTCCGGTATGCGCTGTATGACAAGCTGGAGGAATTGAACGCCCAATGCCGCCAGACGGACCGCATCGTGGCCCGGCTGCGCGAGCAGGTGGGCGAGGTGCTGCAATGCGAGAGCGATGTGCGGCGGCTTGAGAAGAAGACGGGGCTGAGCGTTGCCGAGCTGAAGGACATATTCCGGAAGATCAGGAGCGGTGAGCGCGAGCTCAAGAACGCCGCGCGGCGGCTCGAAATGCGCCAGGCCGATCTTGTCGAGGTGGCGAAGATCTATCGGGATTCCTGCAAGCGCGTCCGAAAGGTCGAGGGCGAATGCGGCATCGCGGCGGAGCAGCTGAAAAAGACGCTCTGGGCCTTTGAGCGCGCGGAGGAACGGGCCAAGATCGCGAAAAGCGAACTGGTGGAAGCCAACCTGCGACTCGTGGTCTCCATTGCCAAGAAATATACGAACCGGGGGCTGCAGTTCCTGGACCTGATCCAGGAGGGCAATATCGGCCTGATGAAGGCCGTGGACAAGTTTGAATGGCAGCGGGGGTACAAGTTCAGCACCTATGCGACCTGGTGGATCCGGCAGGCGATCACGCGGGCCATCGCCGACCAGGCGCGCACGATCAGGATCCCCGTGCACATGATCGAAACGATGAACAAGCTTATTCGCACGTCCCGCGGGCTCGTGCAGGAACTGGGACGGGAGCCGAGCACCGAGGAGATCGCCGCAACGATGAAGCTTCCCGTCGACAAGGTCCGCAAGATCATGAAGATCGCCAAGGAGCCCATCTCGCTTGAAACACCGATCGGCGAAGAAGAGGACAGCCATCTGGGCGACTTCATCGAGGACAAGAAGGTCATGTCTCCCCTCGATTCGGCGATCCGCAAGAACCTGCAGCATCAGGTCGGCAGGGTGCTGAACTCGCTGACGGACCGCGAGGAGAAGGTGCTGCGCTGGCGGTTCGGCGTCGGCGAGCATACGGACCATACCCTGGAGGAAGTGGGCCAGGAGTTCGATGTAACGCGCGAACGCATCCGCCAGATCGAGGCGAAGGCGCTCCGGAAGCTGCGGCATCCCAGCAGAAGCAAGCAGCTCAAGAGCTTCATGGAGTAGCCGCCCGTTGGCGCCGCCGGTCCGCTGGCCGCCTCGTGCACGGAAGGGAACAGCCGGCTTGACATTTGTGGGCCGTTGTGAGAATATGGTCGCCGCAGCGACCTTGCAGCGCAATGCAGGGCCCATAGCTCAGCTGGTAGAGCTACCGGCTCATA
>JBBIHD010000012.1:0-1496 GCA_037447195.1 Nitrospirota bacterium
CGGCCAGAACGACTCCTGCGCAAATAAATCAGGAGCAGGCGGAGGTGGCCGCACGGGACCAGGCGAGGAGAACCATTGTGGCCCGCGTGAACGGGTCGTCGATCACCATGGACGCCTTGATCCGCATGATGAACCGCCTTGCGATGAGGGCCTCAGAAGCTCCGGCGCCGGAACAGACCGAAGAGGTCCGGCAGGCGGCCCTTGACCGGCTGGTCCTGCAGGAGCTGGCCCTGCAGCAGGCCAGGTCCCGGAACATAGCTCCGGACCCGAAGAACGTGGATACGGCCATCGCCAATCTCATGACGAACCTGGGCGGCTCCCATGAACTTGAGGAATTTCTCGCGAAAGAAGCGGTGACCGAACAGGAGCTCCGCGCCCAGGTGGAGCGCAGCCTCACCATCGAACTCATCTTCGCCCGCGAGGTCCTGGACAAGATCGCTATTCCCGAAGACAAGGTGCGCGCGGAGTATCAGAAGGAAAAGCAGCGCTATGTGCTTCCCGAAAAGGTCCTGGTCACCGACGTGGCGTTCCTCCAGAAAGAGAACAGCACAGCGGCCCGGAAGCAGGCCGAGCAGGTCCTGAAGAAGATCAAAGCCGACACCGGCAAGGACCCCTGGAAGCTCGTGCTGGACGGGACCTTCATCGTGCGCAGCATGGAGCTTCGCAGGGACCGTGAACCGCAGCTCCATGCTGCCGCAAAAAAACTGAAGCCGGGCGGACTTTCGGGAGTGGTGCGAAGCGGCGACGGCTATCATATCATCAAGCTGAAATCCTATGAGCCTTCCCGCCAGCTCCGCTTTGACGAGGTCAGAGCGTCCCTGGAGCAGAAGTTCCGGGTGCCGCAGCAGGAAGCGCGGCTGGCCCAGTGGGAGCAGGAGCTGAAAAAGGATGCGGTCATCGAGATATTCGATCAGACCATGGCGGTCCGGAAATCAGAAGGGAATGAAGCAAAACGATGAGCAGATGGCCGTTCCCCATGGCGTGCCTGCTCGCCGCCCTGGCCGCGGGATGCGCCACGACCTGGGATGTGCGCACCGAGGTCCCTTCCGCTCCCCTGGAATGGAAGGACGCCGGCGGCAGAACGCGCATCAGGCATATCATGACGATCCGCGGGTTTGCCGAGACCGGAGTGTCGGCGTCGGGCCTTCTGCGCCGCGCCCTCTTCGGCAGATCACAGGATGATCAGCTGGTCCGTCCCGTGGCCGTTGCCCTGGACCAGGAAGGCAGGCTGGCGATCGCCGACACAGGCTGCCGCTGTGTGCATCTGTTCCTGCCTTCGGGGCGACGCTACATGAAGGTGACGTCTCCAGGAGGCCATCAGCTTGCTTCTCCCGTAGGCCTCGCCTTTGACGGCGAATCACGCCTCTATGTGTCCGATTCCGCGTCGGGAGCGCTCTTTTTGTTCGACAGGGAAGGAGCCCACCTGTCCACCCTGACGAGGCCGGACCGGGGGGCGTTCCTGCGGCCCACAGGCATCGCCTCTTTCCCCGGCGGGA
>JBBIHD010000012.1:1548-13267 GCA_037447195.1 Nitrospirota bacterium
CGCCCTGGGTTCTGACGGGGGCCGCCTCTTCTCCGTTGGCTCCCGCGGGGCAGAAAAGGGACGGTTCAACTTCCCGACGCATGTGGCAGTATCCGCTGCAGGGCGGATCTACGTGACCGACGCGATGAACTTCAGGGTCCAGATCTTCGACCGGTCAGGCGCCTTTGTCGCGTCCTTCGGCAGGCACGGGAACGGCTCCGGCGATTTCGCCATGCCCAAGGGGATAGCGGTGGACCGCGCCGGCATCATATACGTGGCAGACGCGCTTTTCGACGCTGTGCAATTGTTCAATATGCAGGGCGAGTTCCTGTTCACTCTCGGCAGCAGAGGCGCGGGTCCGGGCGAATTCTGGCTCCCCTCGGGCGTCATGATCGACGGAAACAACCGGCTGTACGTCTGCGATACGTACAACCAGCGCATCCAGGTGTTTCAAATTGAGGGCGGCGACCAATGAAGAAGCCGATCGCCATGGGACTGTGGGCGCTCCTTTGCCTTCTCGTGCTTCCTGCGCCCCGTACGATGAACGCGCAGACAGGGATCGTCGGCACCAGGCACAACCTGTCTGTCACCGGTCCCGGTGAATTAAAAGCGCTCTCGGAAACAAGGATCTGCATCTTCTGCCATACGCCGCACAACGCCCAGCCTGCAACGCCGCTCTGGAACAAGCAGATCGACGCCAGGATCTACAGCACCTATACGAGCAGCACCATGGGCGCAACGCCTGGCCAGCCGACGGGCCCGTCCCGGCTCTGCCTGAGCTGCCATGACGGCACCGTGGCGCTGGGAGCTGTGCTCCATCCGTCCTCGGGCATCGCCATGTCCGCGTCGGGAGGAATACCCGCGAACCGCTCCTCTTATCTGGGCACATCCCTCTTCGACGACCACCCTGTCTCCTTTTCCTACTATGATTCGCTCCCAGATCCCGAGCTTCTAGAAGCGCCTCCTGCGGCGCTGCTGTTCTATGAGAACGGAATGGTGCACTGCTCGACCTGCCATGATCCGCACAATGACCAGAACAGTAAACTCCTTTCCATGAGCAACGAATATTCAGCGCTCTGCGTCACCTGTCACAAGACGGCCGGCTGGCAGGAATCGAGCCATCGTACGTCGCTGCAGACCTGGACCGGACAGGCGCCGAATCCCTGGCCCCGGACCGGCGCAGGCACGGAATTCAACTGGACAACAGTGGCGCAGAACGGATGCGGCAGCTGCCATGCTCCCCACTCTGCCGGCGGCCCCAAGCGGCTTCTAAGCTGCTATGGTCCTGAATGCACGCCCTTTACCGAGGAAGGGAACTGCGCTCCCTGCCACAACGGAAATGCCGCGTCCCGCAACGTCATATCCCAGTTCAACAAGCCGTCGCGGCATTCGCTGGACAGCGCCACGGATGTGCATGACCCGCGGGAAGACCCGCGGATGATCGTAAACCACGTGGAATGCGTTGATTGCCACAACCCGCACGCGTCGCGGCCGGGCGCCGGGCAGCCGCCCGGCGTCAGCGGACGGCAGGAACGCGTGTCCGGCGTCGATGCCGGCGGCACTGTCCGCTTCCCCGCGGCTAATGAATACGAGGTCTGCTTCAAGTGCCACGCCGACTCCGTGCCCTTCAAGTCCTTCTCGGCGGGCTTTCCGGTCCAGCGCGTCGTCAACACGACGAACACCCGGATCGAGTTCAGCACGGCAAATCCATCGTACCATCCCGTGATCAGCTACGGAAGGAACAGCGATGTTCCCAGCCTGCCCTCTTCCCTGGCGCCTCCGGAATGGAACCTTTCGGCGTCCAGCATCATCCGCTGCACCGACTGCCATGACAGCGACGAGACCGCGGCGCTCGGCGGCGCAGGCCCCCGGGGGCCCCACGGCTCGCTCTACAGCCCCCTGCTCCGGGAGGCCTATGAGACCGCTGACAATACGCTCGAGAGCATCGGGAGCTTCGCCCTCTGCTATCGCTGCCATGAACGGTCCAGCATCCTTGCCGATATCAGCTTCCAGAAGACCACCTCAGCGGGCAAAGGAGGCCACAGCCTCCATCTCGGACCTGCGGTGAATGCCCCCTGCTCAGCCTGCCACGACCCCCATGGCGTGCCGGACAAGGCCCTGACCGGAGACCATACCCATCTCATGAACTTCGACACCACGATCGTGACAGCTCAGGGCACGAATCCCTATCCCTTCTTTACCGATCTCGGCAGCCGCTCGGGAAGCTGCACGCTTTCCTGCCATGGCCAGCTGCATGACGGGCGTTCCTATCCCTAAGCCCGTCTTGCTTCGATCAACGGGCCGGTAAAACCACAAAAGGCGTACCGCAACAAACGGTACGCCTTTCTCAGTGCCAGTTCCTGCCGGCCGATCTGCCCACGGCGCGATCAGACGAGCAATGTCAGCCCGTATACAGCGAGGAATCTATCCCCAGCTTCTTCAGGCGGTATCGCAGCGTGTCCCTGCTGATGTCCAGCATGCGCGCTGCTTTTCGCTGATTGCCGTGCGCCATTTCCAGCGCTTTTTTGATGAACTCCACTTCAACATTCCTGAGAGACAGGGCGGTAAGCGCGCCGCCCCTGTCGGCATGCCGCTCAGCCCCGTCGCCGTTCCCGCCTGCCGATGATTCCTCCGGCGGCAGCGGCATACCCTGCCGCTTTGCTGCGCACAGCACCGCAGGCAGGTCATCAATGTCTATCACTTCGCATTTGGACAGGATGACGAGCTTTTCCGCCAGGTTCTTGAGCTCCCTGATGTTTCCCGGCCATGAATATTCCTGAAGCGCGGCAAGGGCCCGGTCCGACATGCCCTTGCACCGGCAATTATGCTTTTCCGCGTACCGCTGCAGATAATGCCTGATAAGCAGGGGGATATCTTCTTTCCTGTCGCGAAGCGGCGGCATTTCGATGGTCACCACGTTCAACCGGTAAAAAAGATCGAGCCGGAACTTCTTCGCATGCACCAGTTCGTAGAGGTTCCTGTTCGTTGCCGCGAAGATCCTCGCATCGGTCTGGATGTTCTGAAGCCCGCCGACGCGCCGGAAGCGCTTCTCCTCGATGAGCGTCAGTATCTTGGACTGCATCGGGTACGGCATATCGCCTATCTCATCAAGAAAGACGGAACCGCCGCTGGCCATCTCCACAAGACCCTTCTTGGCCGTTTTTGCGTCGGTAAAGGCCCCTTTTTCATGTCCGAAGAGCTCGCTTTCGATCAGGTGCTCCGGGATGTTGGAACATCCGATCTCCACGAAGGGTTTCGACGACCGGGGGCCCACATCGTGCATGATCTTGCAGAGATAGCTCTTTCCGGTGCCGCTCTCTCCCATCACCAGGACGGTCACGTCGTCCTTGCTGGAAAGACGCTCCATGATCCGCACGACTTCCTTCATGGAGGGGCTGGAAAAAATGAACTCATCCCCGAGAAGGGCATGCCCGTTTTCCGAGGGCCAGTCCTTCTTTATCTCATCCAGCATTCCCTTGAGCTTATCGAAATCGATCGGCTTTTCCAGGTAGTCCAGGGCGCCCTTCTTCATAGCTTCAACCGTGCTCTGGATATCGGCCATGCCCGTGATCATGATCACGGTCACGTCGGGATCTGCTTCTTTAATGGTCTTCAGGAGGGTAAGTCCGTTGGCGTCGGGAAGATGAATATCGAGAATGACGACTTCCGGTTTGTCCTCTTCCAGGCTCTTGAGCGCATGGATCCCGGAATCGGCCGTATAGGCGGTAAAACCTTCATCTTCGACGAATCGCTGAAGCGAATACCTGATCAGGGATTCATCGTCGACGATCAGCACCTTCTTTTGGGATTGCTTCGCTGCAGCACGATGCATTCGCTGTCTGGTCTGGCCCTGGCATGATACCGCTGATACAGTTCTCATAACGGCCCCCTGAACTGCTTTCCTCTAAAGAGAAAATCCCGCCCCTCGAATGGAAAACGTGCCATACAAACCGCCTTAGGTGCCTTCAATTGTCTGGATAAAAGGAGTGAGGTGAACTTAGTACAGCGTTGCAACATTCCGGACAGCCATAGCTTACCGGCATCAGCACAGAAAATAAAAAAAGCCTTCATTCTGCAGGTATGTTCGTACCCACGGAAGGAAGGCTTCATGACCGTCCTCGAGAAAAAGTGATCCGCCCTTCGCGAGACGGACACCTTTTATAACGCAATTCTATTATGGCAGAATATGCAATGTCAAGCTGAATTTTGGCACTGATTGCATAATAGTGTCTTAGCACAAATAATTAATCCATTGATATTCTGCTATATTCCTGCATAAGATCCAAAAAAGCAAAAAAAAAATGGCCGCACAGGGGGCACCACACCCCATGACAGCCATGAGCAGGGCCTTGCAGTTCCCGAAGAGTAAGGCCCTATCAGCATGCACGTGAGTAAGGACTCACACCTCTTTTCCTCACCGGTTCACTGCTGCACCGTTACCTGGCGGCTGCAGGTGTTGTTCCCTTCGTTCAGTTCGGCAACCTGCTCACCGGCATCGGTCCAGGCAATGAGGTGATACTGGCCTGTGGCAGCTCAAACTTCCCTATGCACCTCCGTGATAAAAATCGACTGGCTGGAAGAGATGAATTGTTATATAATCAGGGCACTATGAAGAACCTGAAGAAGATAGAGTTGTTCAAGAATCTCTCCGATGACGAGCTTGCAGAGCTTGACTCACACCTCGCGGCGGCCTCGCATAAAAAAAAGGAGATGATCTTTGCCGAGGGCGAACCGCCGGAGTGGTTCTATATCGTCGCCAGCGGCAAGGTGAAGATCACCAAGACCTCCCAGGACGGAAAGGAGATCATCCTCGAGGTCATCTCGCCGAACGACATCTTCGGCGGCGTTGCCGTGCTCAGGAACTTCCCCTACCCTGCCAGCGCCGTGGCAATGGAGGACACGGAGGCGCTCAAGATCTCGCGCAAGAACCTGCTGCGCCTCGTGGACCGGTTCCCGAACCTCATGTACTGCATCGCCATGCAATTGGGCGACAGGATGAAGAGCTCCCACGACTCGCTCAAGAACATCGCCCTGGAGCGCGTCGAGGCGCGCATCGCCGCGCTTTTGCTGAAGCTCGCGAGCAAGGTGGGCATCGAGTCAAAGGAAGGCCTGCTGATCGACATGCGGCTCACGAAGCAGGACGTGGCCGACATGGTCGGCACGACCGTGGAGACATCGATCCGCACCTTCAGCAGGTTCAAGAAAGAAGGGCTCCTGTCCGATGCCGACGGCAGGATCGTGATCCTGGACCGGGAAGGACTTGCAGCCCTCTCGTCGTAGACCGCATACAGCAAACAGCAAACAGGAATGAGAAGCGCGCCGCTTACCGCCTCATGTTCTCCTGTATGCTGTTTGTTCCCTGCCTTCCACCCTCTCCACTATGCACCATGCGCTATGCGCAGCTAGTGCGGCTGCTCCGCCTGCGGCAGCAGCGTTCTAAGCATATTATAGAAGAACAGGAAGATCGAGACCGCTTCCACCACGCCCGAGGCCACGGTCAGCGAAAGGTACAGGCCCGACGGCGCATAGATGTTCAGCGTGTAGAACACGATAAGGCCCATGATGCCGAGATTGGCCAGATAGAACTGCACTTCGCCGAGCCGCGGGCTGTACAGCAGCCTGCCCATGAACCGCGGCAGGATGTGGTACCCCACGCCGTAGATCATCATGGAGACCCAGCCCAGCAGGTTGAGATGGGAATGCACGAACTTGAGCGTCATCAGGCTCTCGTGCGCCAGCATCAGGATCCCCAGGATCGTTGCGAGGCCAAGGTACACAATGCTCATGATAATGAAACCCTTCACGAATCTGTCCATACTGTTGTTCCTCCTTAAACATTCGTATTGAAATAAAAAAACACTGCTAATGCCTTTTTCGCGCAAAGCCGCAAAGTCGCAAAGAGAAACAACGACAGGGCTCGGGGAAGGCCGTAGGGTTTTGACGCGTACTTCATGGTCTAAATTCGTGTCTGCTTTTCCTCTTTACGGCCAAAACGCTCCTAATGAACTTCATCCTTTCTTTGCGTCTTTGCGTCTCTGCGCGAAAATAGCTTTTCTTCAGGGGTGCGTTCTTGTCTGGCCACGCATGGCAACAACAATTCTTCATTCCATGACCATCAACGTCACGATACAGCAACCGTTCGTGAAAAGATATGATACGCCTCATAAAGGCAAATACTTTCAGTATGATTCAGGTCATAGCGCGTATTTCCCGATTGCGGTAGACTATGATCAGGAAATAAACCAGGGTATCTGGTCTGGATACCGGAGGAGGAAACCATGATAGCAGAAAAGAAGAAAGTAACCAAGGATTCGATGATCGGAGACGTGATCAAGACCGTTCCGGGCGCCCGTGAAGTGATCGCCAGGTATTTCGGCAACGGCTGCTTCACCTGCCCCGGAATCAATGTGGAATCGATCTCCTTCGGTTCCATGATGCACAACCTCGATCCGCAGAAGATCGTGGACGAGATCAACGCACTGGAGGGCTAACCATGGATATCAAATGTTTCGTCTGCGGAGAGACCGACAAGCAGCGGGTCTACCTGCCCTGCTACCATGAGGGCACGCAAAAACTGGTCTGCACTCGCTGCCTGCCCATGCTGATCCACGGGGCGCATTAATCTTAGAAGATGGGAAGGTGCGGGGGTAGCAGTTTAATGCTCCCGATTTCCCACCTTCTCATCTTCTTAACTTCCGCTGCTGCAGCGAGGGCGGGCAGCTCAAAACCTGTAGAATTTCACGCACAATGCTGGTAAACTGGGCACATGAATAAGGACCTGGCTATTGTGCTCGTGAGCGGCGGGATGGACAGCTGCGTCACCGCCGCCATTGCCCGTGAACAATATGAACTCGCCCTGCTGCATGTGAACTACGGCCAGCTCACCGAGGACCGGGAGCTTCGCGCCTTTCACGAGATCGCTGACCACTATGAAGCCGCCCATCGCCTCGTCGTGAGCATCGAACACCTCAAGGTCATCGGCGGCTCATCCCTGACCGACCAAGCTATCCCAGTACCAGAAGCCCCTCACCTTCATCCTCTCCCCGGCGGGGAGAGGAGTTCAACATCTCCCTCTACCCTGCGGGGAGAGGGTCGGGGTGAGGGGGAGCTCCGAACTCCGAACTCCGAACTCCGAACTGCATCGGTTCCCAGCACCTACGTTCCCTTCCGAAACGCCCACCTGCTCTCCATTGCCGTGTCCTGGGCCGAGGTGATCATCGCCCGGAAAATATTCATCGGCGCCGTGGAAGAGGACAGCTCCGGCTACCCTGACTGCCGGGAGTCCTTTTACCAGGCCTTCAACAGAGCGGTCGAAGAAGGGACAAAACCCGAGACTCGCATCGAGATCGTCACCCCCCTCATCCATCTGAAGAAATCCGAGATCGTCAGAAAAGGCATCGACCTGAAGGCTCCGCTCCAGCTTACCTGGAGCTGCTACCGGAACAGCGACAAGGCATGCGGCACCTGCGAGAGCTGCGCTCTCAGGTTGAAAGGCTTCCGTGAGGCAGGCGTGAAGGACCCGATACCGTATATTTAGATAGGCGGATCGCCCGGCAGCAAAATGTGACTGATCACCAGTTATCCCCTCTTCTCCATGGCAAGCATCCGCTTGTGAATCTCATCCGGGATGGCCGTCTTCTTCCCCTCCCGGTAGTCGTACATCACGACCACGCCTTCACCCTCAGCCGCGATCTTCTGATGCCTGTGGCTCACAACCACATACTTCATCGTGAACCGGTCCTCGGAGATATCGACGATCTTGGTGCCGACGGACACTGTGTCAGGATAAGTGAGCGGAAGCCGGTACTTGCAGCTCGTGGACCCGAGGATCTGGCCGATGCCGGTCTCGTCCTTGTATTTGTGCAGCCCGAGCTTTTCGGCATAGAAGATGCGGACGCTCTCGAAATACCGGAAGTAGACGGTATTGTTCACATGCTGGTACGAATCCATCTCGCCCCAGGCAACGGGGATCTCGATCACGACCGGATAGCCTTCTAAGAGTTTAGTGACCATATTGTAATCAGCACTCCCGGAGCACCTCTTTTAGCGACTTGCTCACGACCTATTAAACATTCCCCTTTTCGGTTTCGACTCTAATGCCAATTTCCCGTCTGATAGCCTAGATAAGCTACTGGAATAGTCAAAATAATACGACCCATCGAAATGTATTTCTGCTTTTGGATTAATTTGGGAATGAATTCGACAGAAGGAAACCAAATAATGGCCAGCAAGGTCAAGTGGATGGCATCTGGTTGATTTCTAAAAAATCCAACAAATCCTCCGGCGATAAGCACAATAAATGAAACCAGGCCACCTACAATTTTGATCACGCACCATCCGACGGCATCCTGGCGATAATTTGACATTTTCAAGAGAATTGGCGAAACAAATACAAAAAACAGTCCTTGTACCACTCCGATAATTTTCTCAGCATTTGAATTCGATAACATACTGAATAGAAAATTCAGCGCAAATACGGCAATAAAGAACCAACCGAACGGAAAGACCTGCGATATCGGGCCGAATATAAGATGAGACTCCACATGGCGTCGTAACCAGAGAGAATCAAGCATCCTTAGAGATTGTTCGTTAAGTCGTATTGCCATTAGAAGCTCCAGTAACCAGATATCTGTTGAATAAACCCGCGTCGATCATTCCGAAAAGCCGACATTAACACTGCAAAAGAACATTAGAAGGTGCGAGTTGACTTATCCTGCCAGCGTCGGAAACAGTTCCGGAAAAAACCAGCCTGCAGCATGGATGGGAAACCCTAACCTGACCTCACCCTTCGGGGAATCAGAAACCAAAAGTCCTTCCTCCAGCAGCATGCCCAGAAGAGTCCGTCCGGTGCGCTCTTTCAGCCCCGAGGCGAGCTGAACATTTCCCCGCGATGCAACGCCGTGCACCAGCACCTCCTGAAGCATCCGGGACGCCTCGGTCCGAAGCGGCTGCTTTTTGCCGGACGGGCCGGGGATCATGCCCCTGCCGCGAAGGTCCACATAATTCTTGATCCTCAGGACCAGTTCCTCCAGTCTTAGCATGTCGCCCATGTATTCCACCTGGTCAAGACAGACCTCAAGAAAGAAACGGCAGAACTGTATCAACCCTTCATTCGACAGATTCCCCCGGCCGTCAAGATCGTTCCGGCGGGGAGCGTCGGCCCAGCTGAGGGCTGCCTTGTAATCGGCGTTCCGCCGCGCCAGCCCGCGGCTCACGGACCAGAGACCGAACCCGAGAACAGGAATCCGCTGGAAATAGGCCTCCGTGAAAAGGCGCGCCACACGGCCGTTGCCGTCGAGAAAAGGATGGATCCACATGAGCCGGTGGTGGGCTGCTGCCAGGGCGATAAGCTTGGCTGCGCCATGATGATTGTCCAGGGCATAAGCTTCGTCAAAGCGTGCAAGAAGCTCCCTCAGCGCGTCACTGGGCGGCGGTACATGCCGCCCGACCCTTACCGATTCGTCACGCAGCGCTCCTGGAACGACCCGGCGCTCCCGTCCCGTGTCGGGGTCCTTCACGATCTGGAATTCCTCCGGCAATTGCCGGTAAAACTCCTTGTGCAAATAACAGAAGAACTCTTCACGCGTTACCGTGAGCCCAGGCTCTTCCAGCAGTCTTCGTTCCATGTCACGTTGAACGGCTATATGGGCGACGCTCTCCTTTTGGAGATTGCGCTTTGCCGGTTCCGCGTCGTACTTCTTCTCCATGGCCCGAACGATATCATAGGGGTGCGTGTTGTGGCCTTCGATCAGATTGGAATAATAGCTGTTGATGATCCGGAGCAGATCGTGCAGCGAATTGAGGGTTAGCGGATGCTGCCTGTTTCCAAGGGCGGACGATTTCTGGATCACCGTTAAGGCCAGATCATGAAGATCATCGGCCCCTTCGGGAAACAGAGGTGTCATGCTGTTTTTTTCTAAGGCCATGAAAGCCCTCGATATTGCCGATTATTTTGCCGACTGTCTTATACGGTAACTATATATTATATTACAGTTAATTTCAACAATTAACTTCACCTCAGTCCAATTTATGCCGATGTTATTGCCGATCTTTGACCGGCAGAAAGAAGGCGCTCCGCCCTTGATTGCCTTGATTACGTAATGATCACCTGCAAACCATAGGGCATCCTGCAGAGGAGCCCCAACCTACCGCCGGGCTCCGGCTCCGCCTCCACCAAGGAACATTGCCGCCCCGATGAGATAGCCGAGGTCGTAAAAGAAGCCCGTATTCGGGAAGGCGTAAATGCGGATATCGAACACTATGCTGCCGAGAAAGCTGAATAGGACCAGGAATCCGTGCAGGAGGCCTGAAAAAAAGCCAGGCGGGTCATAGGCGATCATCGGGGGCTGATCTGCGCACCCGGCAAGAGCGAGCGCAGCAAGAAGGATGAAGCCAAAAAAGCGGTTTGCTTTTGGAACTGCGGAGAGCGTGAGCATTTTCCACCTCTCGTTCTCGGTGTGGTTAAATTATTATGAATAAAGGAGCCTTTACTTCACCACGCTCATGACCAGCAGCAGGACCGTGAGCAGGATGATCACGATGGAGGTGGTCCAGGTGATGACATTCATCCACTTCGAATTGACGTAGTCTCCCATGATGGACCTGTCGTTCACGAGCCGCAGCATGATGATCAGCACTGCAGGCAGCAGGATGCCGTTCACGGTCTGAGAGATGAACATGATGGTGATCAGGGGGGCGCCGGGGATCATGATCACGCCCGCGCCGATGACGATGAAGGCCGTGTAGAGCCCCAGGAACTGGGGCGCCTCGCGGAAGGTGCGGTTGATGCCGGACTCCCACCCGAAGGCCTCGGAGAGGCCGTAGGCGGTGGCGAGAGGCAGGACCAGCGCCGCCAGGAAGGACGCGTTCAGCAGGCCCAGGGCGAAGAGATGGGACGCGAACTGGCCGGCAAGGGGCCGCAGCGCGATGGCGGCCTGTTCCGCCGAATCAACGGCAACGCCGGCAGGGTGCAGCAGCGTGCCGGTGGCGAGGATGATGAAGAAGGCGATGAACCCTGTCATGAAGGCGCCGGCATAGACGTCCCATTTCACATAGCGGTAGTCCTCGACACGGACGCCCTTGTCCACCACGGCGGACTGGAGGTAGAACTGCATGTAGGGCGTGATCGTGGTGCCGACCATGGTGATGAACAGCAGGATGTAGCTGCGGTCAAGCCGCAGGCTTGGCAGGGCGATCTGGCGGGCCACCTCGCCCCAGGGTGGGTTCGCCATCACGCCCGACACGACGTAGGTCAGGTAGATCAGGCTGATGACCATCAGGAAGCGTTCGACCTGCTTGAAACTGCCCTTTACCACGGCGAACCAGATCAGGAGGGCAGCTCCCGGCAGCGAGAGGTAGCGGCTGACGCCGAAGAGCTCCATGCTCGCTGCAATGCCGGCGAACTCGGCTATCGTCACGGTGAGGTTCGCAAAGATGAAGAGCGCCATGACGGCCAGCGTCACCTTCAGGCCGAACTGCTCGCGTACGAGGTCCGAAAACCCCTTGCCCGTGACCACGCCCATGCGCGCGGACATTTCCTGGATGACCGCCAGGGCCACGACGTTCAGGATGAGCGCCCAAAGCAGGCCATACCCCTCGCGGGCGCCGATGATCGAGTACGTGGCAATGCCGCCGGCGTCGTTCCCCGCGTTCCCGGCGATCAGGCCGGGGCCGAGAACGGCAAGGACGGTGAAGATCCGCCAGCTGCGGAACTCCTTGATGCGTTCGATCAATTTCAAGT
>JBBIHD010000012.1:13277-24614 GCA_037447195.1 Nitrospirota bacterium
CCCTCAGCAAGGGTGAGCCGGAACAATGCTTCGAAGAAAGGCTGTATCTACCACGGAGACACTGAGGCACGGAGGGGGGCACGGCGCATCATCACAACTTTTCTCTCCATAGTCTCCGTGCCTCCGTGGTGAACTGTGCGAGAAAGGGTCGTGAGAAACAGTCCGCTTACAGCCGCCGCCTCTTCTTCTGCGATGCCGTGGGCAGGAGATAGGCAAGCACGTCATCCACGGTCACGATGCCGTGCATCACGTTGTTCTCGTCAACGACCGGCGCGGCGAGGAAGTTGTACTTTGAGATGAACTCGGCAACGTCCTTTTCCTCTGCGTCGAGCGCGAGCGTCTTGGGCGGCGTCTTCATGATCTCCTCGAGCCGCTTCTCGGGCCGGGCAAGGATCAGGTTCTTGAGCGACAGCACGCCCTTCAGCTGTTCGCTCTCGTCCACCACGTACAGGTAGTAGATCGTCTCCACGTCCGGCGCGGCAAGGCGCAGTTCCTTGATCGCTTCGTCAACGGTCATGTCCGGCAGGAAGGCCAGGAACTCGGTGGTCATGAGACCGCCCGCCGTGTCCTCCTCGTGCTCCATCAGCTCCTGCACGTCCTCGGCTTCTTCCTTCTCCATGAGCTTGATGAGCTGCTGGGCCCGCTCTTCCGGAAGGTTGCCCAGGATGTCCGCTGCCTCGTCAGGCGGCATGCTCTCCAGCAGTTCAGACGCCTTGATCGTGGTCATCTCGTTGATGATCTCGTACTGGACGCGGGGCTCCAACTCATGCAGCGCTTCGCTCGCCGTGTCAACGTCCAGGCTGCCGAAGAGCGCCCGCCGCTCCTTCTGGGAGATCTCGCTCATGATCTCGGCAAGATCGGCGGGGTGCAGTTTAGAGACCTTCTGGCGCGAAACGGTCAGCGTCAGGCGCGTAAGCTTCGGCTCAACGGTCTGGACGAAGTTCCAGCCCACGAGTTTCTGCGGAAGCCGATAACGGAAGAAGGAGAGAACTTTCTCGCCGCGCGCCTCGAGGCCGAGCCGGCGCAGTATGCCGCGGAGGCCCATGTCGGCGGCAACAAGGCAGAGCTTCCCTTTTACCTCGCCCAGTTTCAGGTCGTTCACGCGCACCAGCTTTGCGCCGTTGATGTCCACGATCTGCTTGTCCAGAAAATCGCGCGAAAGCAGGATGTCCGCGGCCTGGGGAGCAGCGGGCCGCATGTCCTTCAGGTAGGCGGAAACGGAGATAACGCGGCGATTGAAAATATTGATCCGGTCCCAGGGCAGGACGTAGGACTCCCGTCCTGATGCGGCAAGCAGGGCCTGGACCGAAGGAAAGGACTCGCCCGGTCCCACGACGATGTCCTTCAGCCTGCCGATCTCCTCACCCGTCTGATCGAGCACCGGTTTGTTCAGTACCTCGCTGATGAATATGTCTCCGGCGAAAAAAGGCATGTTCGGCTCCGGGTGAAGTGGTGTGCGGTTGCCAAGGCTGATTATACCAGCGGTCGTTCCTCTGTCAAGGAAAAAGCCTGAAAACATGGCGAGTTATGCTACAATTAAAGCAGGGACAGCGGAGAATGCATGACGGGATGACAGGGGGACAAAAAAACGCGTCCAGACCGCTGATATATAAATCATTAAAATATCGATATTAATAAAATTATGATGCCACTCACTTTGTTTTCTGATATAGTTTGCCTGTTTTCCAGCCGTCACACATCAGCCCGCAGACAGCGCGAGCACACCCGAAAGGAGATTTTCCCATGCCGGCACAGACTGCAAAAGACATAAAGAAAGATATTTATCTGCTGCTGAACAAGGCGGGACAGATGCTCGAACTGACGGAAGAGGCCTTTGTGAAGAACAAGGTCGCCTCCCTTGAACTGGCCCGCGAGATCCACAGCAAGGAAGACGCCTTGACGGAGGCCCTTGCCAAGATCTCCGCATCGAACGGCGAGGCCCGGACCCTGCTTCCCGTTCCCGGAAGCGTGGAAAAGATCGCCACCAGCATCGAACGGATCATGGAGAACACGCGCGGCAAGATCAGGGACGCGCTGCTCGTGAGCGACAAGGGCATGCAGGAAGCGGCAAAGCTCTTCGCAGCGGCCCGCGAGGTCCTCAAGAAGGCCGGCGAGGCCGTCGTGACCGGGACAAAGCCGGGCGCTGATGCGGTGATCAAGGAGAGCGAAGCGGTCATTCAAATGACCAACGCCTTCGCGACCTCCCATGAGGACCGCCTGGTGACGGGCGAATGCTCGCCCAAGTCGTCCTCCATGTATCTCTGCGTTCTCTATGCCTTCGAGGACATCGCAGGCCACACAAAGGAAGCGATCAAGAAGCTCTCGAAATAGCCCGGCCCCGGGCGATCCCGCGCCATGACAGGAACCGCACCTACAGGCATCGGGCTTGCGCTCTCGGGCGGCGCGGCGCGCGGCATCGCGCACATCGCCGTCCTTGAGGTCCTGGAAGAGGAAGGCATCCCGGTCCACTCGATCGCCGGCACGAGCGCCGGCAGCGTCATCGGCGCCCTCTACGCGGCAGGCATGACCCTCTTCGAGATCAGGAAGATAGCCCTCACCACACGCTGGAAGAACGTGCTCCGCTTCACCATCCCCCGCACCGGCCTCATCTCCGGCGAAGGCATCTATTCCTTCCTCGACAAGGCGCTCCCGATCAAGAATTTCGCCGACCTGGTCATCCCCTTTGCCGCCGTCGCCACAGACCTCAGGACCGGGGAAAAGGTGGACATCACCACCGGCTCCGTGGCACGGGCCGTGCAGGCAAGCTGCAGCCTGCCGGTGATCTTCACGCCCGCGGAGCGCGCAAGAAGGCCGCTCGTTGACGGCGGCGTGGCAAGCCAGATACCTGTCAGGACCGTGCGGGAAACGCTCGGCGCGAGATCGCCGTGGCGGTGAACGTGAATTTCCGCGGCATGGAGTCCGACAAGCTCGACAATCTCGTATCGATCGCGGCCCACCTGTCCGCCCTCTGGGCCACGCGGAACGCCCGCGAAGAAGAGCGGCTGGCCGACATCGTGATCGCCGTGAACGCCCGGGGCATTCCCCTCTATGACCTGTCAAAGGCGCGCGAGCTGCTGCGAAGAGGAAGAAAGGCGGCGGAGGAACAGCTGCCCCGCATCAGGGCGCTCCTTCGCCGGAGCGCTGCCACGCGGCAGACGTGATCTTCCACTCGTCCCCTTCTTTTGCGAAGGACACGTCGAAATCATAGATCCCCAGCGCTTCCGGCAGCAGGTCCTTTGCCGACTCCACCTTCCCGGCCCCTGACAGCACGGCCTGGAACTGGGCGCGCGCGGAGCCGTCCGTGACGGTCACGTCAAGCTGGGCGATGAACACCGAGACGCGCTGGTGCCGGTAGAAATAGAAGAGCAGCAGGTTCCGTATGCCGTCGAAGTCGTTCCCCTTGGGGTCCCGGTAGGTCCGCGAGAGATGGCCGAGCATGGACTTGATCTCCTTCTCCCCTGCCGCTTCGGCAGCGGCGGCAACGACCTTCCGCACCTTGTCCGCTTCCGTGTCTTTCCGGCAGGAAGCGAATGCTGTGAGCGTGAGCAACAGAATAAGGATGGAAACGAAAGCTTTATTCATGGAACCCTCCTGGACCCGGGATCAGATCCTATCAGCGTCTAAACACATCAGGACTGAAGTCCTCCTGCGCAGAGAGACGCGACGTGCTCCAGCCTATTTCAGCAGCACCAGCACCAGCGCGGCAAAGGACATGACAGCAATGACGAGCATGAGGACCACAAGCAGGCGAAAGGAGCGGAGAATGCTCTCTGATGCGGGCTGAAGCATCTTCATCTCCGCAATGAACCGCTCGTTCAGCTGGGCCTGCAGCTCCAGGTTCTGCTCCAGCCTGCGGACCCGGCTGTCCAGGTCCTCTTTCCCTGCCGCACCTTTATTGATCCATTTCCTGAGCGTCTGCGTGGCCTCGAGGACTATGGGGCCCAGCTTGATGATCAACTCCGTCAAGGCCTTTGCCTGTAGCACCGCCATTGGCACCTCCCTGTGCCTTCCTGCCCGCCGTGAGAAGTGGCAGGGATACAAGGTCTTTTCTTATAAGATAAGTAAATTCCTTCCAAAATGCAATGGCAAGATGCCTGCGACCGGCAAGGTGAGTAAACGAATGCATTTTCCCGGTGTCTCATTGAGAGAGGGACTTACCATGTCATACTGCTGCGGCCCTGCGCTTTTGCAGAAGTCGCTGCGGTGAAAAGTACCTTGCCATTTTTGCGGAAATGGTGGAAAGTATATATACAGCACACGAAGCAAGCGACACGATATATCAATTTCCCACGGCGGCAACGGGCCGCCTTCTGCCAGGGAGGTGAAGAACATGAAGATACAACCGCTCATAGTTTCGCTCCTGCTCCTGCTGTCTCCTGGGCTGCTGCATGCCGACAGCCTCGGCAGCATCCACATCAGCCATCTGGAGGGCGATGTGCAGGTCGCGTCTGAAGACAGCGGAGAATGGGTCCCTGCGTCGGTGAACATGCCGCTGCGGGAAGGAGACCGTCTCTGGGTCCCCGATGAAAGCCGCGCCGAAGTGCAATTCCAGACCGGCACGGTCGTAAGGCTCGATGAGGAATCCGCCCTGGACATCCTGAGGGTCGACGGCTCTTCAGCGCAGTTCTACCTGGCCCAGGGGCGCGCCTATCTGAACTTCTGGAACGTTACCGAGGGATTTCTGCAGCTCGACACACCCCTCGCATCCGCGACCGTTGCGACGCGGTCGATATTCATGGTCGACGTTGCAGACAGCGGCGCCACGGAACTGTCCGTCCTGAAGGGCATCATCGAGGCGGATTCGAGGAGCGGCACGACCACGGTGACGCCGGGAAAGAAGCTGACCGTGCGTGACCGGGGCTACACAGACCTCTCATCGCTCGGGCGCTCCGACAGGTGGGAGGAATGGAACAGCACGCGCGACGCCCGGCTCGTTCAGGAAAGCGAGAGTTCGCGCTATCTGCCCGCTGAGCTCCGCCCCTATGCAGGCGACATGGATGCGCATGGCCGGTGGATCTACGTGCAGGGATACGAGTATGTCTGGACGCCCACGGTGATCCACACCTCTGACTGGGCGCCCTACCGCGTGGGCCGCTGGGTCTGGATCGGCAATGACTATGTCTGGGTCTCCTACGAACCCTGGGGCTGGGTCCCCTATCACTACGGACGGTGGGCCTTTGCCGCGCGCATCGGCTGGTTCTGGGTGCCGCCTTCGCGCGGGGCCGTCTATTGGAGCCCCGGATATGTTTCCTGGGTGTATACGCCCACGTACGTTGCCTGGGCGCCGCTTGCTCCCGGTGAGATCTATTACGGCTACGGGTATTACGGACCCCTGAGCGTGAACATCACCCAGGTCAACATCTACAACGTCCGGAAGCAGTCCGACCACAAGAACATCCATGTGCGCAATGCTGTCACGGTCATCGATCGCGATACCTTCCTCTATGGGAAGGGCCGAACAGTCCACGTGCGGAAGAATCCTTTCCTTGAGAAACACACCGAGTTCGGCAGACCGCAGTGGAAGCCTGACAGGACAACGCGCGTTCCGGTCATCAAGGAAGTGCCGCAGCGCCGCATCCCGCCCCAGAAGCTGAGGCAGTATCAGCCGCAGGAGGTCCGGCAGGAGCGCCCCTTCCTGAAGGAACGGCCCCAACCGTCCTTCGGCGTTGAAGACCGGCGCCGGTCGCTGAAAGAGGCACAGGAGCCCCAGAGGAAACCGTGGGTTGCCCCGCCGGCACGGCAGGAAGCGCCGGCCAGGCAGACACCCGCACCGGGACAGTACGAACAGTATGAACGGAAGCGCGGCCTTGGTGAGGCTTTGCAGGAAAGGGAAACCCCTCGCACGGAACGGGATGTCAGGGAGCGGCCCCAGCCGGCACCGCAGAAGCAGTACGAACAGCATGAGGGGAAGCGCGGCCTTGGCGAAGCGCTCCAGGAGCGGGAATCTCCCCGCGAAGAGCGGGGCCTGAAAGAACGGCCTCAGCCTGCGCAGCCGGGAACCACCTCTGTCCCGCGTGACCGGGGCAGGGACACGCTGAAACAGCAGCCTCAGCCGGGCCGGAGCTTCGAAAATGTGCGCCAGCCGGCGCAGCAGGAGCCGCAGATAAAGGACAAACCCGCGCAGCCCGAGAAGCGGCTGCCGGCACAGCGCCCGCCGCAGATCCGGAAAGAAGAGGAAAAAGAGCATCGGGAAGAGCTGCGTGAGCAGGAGCGCGAACAGAAGCAGGAGATGCGCGAGCGCGGCAATGGCGACCGGCAGGAGAACGAGGACAAGCCTGGCAAAAAACGCCTTTTCTGAGAACTGGCTGAGATGTTTTCCAGACCGCCGGGCAGCGATCCTGTCCGGTGGTTTTTTTGTTTCCGCAAACCCGGGCCATTGACTCTCCTGCCCGTTCTGGTAATATATCCTTAGTGCGGTCTTTCACGCATCGGGTGCTCACTGGATATGATTTACCTATTTGAACTATCCGTGTTTATCCGTGCTAATCCGTGGCTAAATGCTTTTTTTACACATTCGCGAACTAGACAAGCCTTCAGGAGAATTAACAAAACGGTGAAGATCGCCAAGACCCTCATCCTGCTGACCTGGCTCGTGATGATCGGCCTGCTGATCGAGCGGAGCTACATCAGTCCATCCGCCGTCATCGCCCTCGATGTGATCACCGATGAAGGCGTGCGCGCCGGCAACGAATGGTTCGGCATCTACCAGCAGGGCCGCAAGATCGGCTACGCTCACGTACGCATGGTCCCCGAAGCGGACACCTACCATCTCTACGAGGAATCAGAGCTCGACATTCTCGTGCTCGGCACGGTGCAGCGGGTAAGAACCGTCATCAACAGCTATACGACGAAGAATTTCCTGCTGAAATATTTCGACTTTACCATGCGGTCCGATGTCACCTCCATGACCATCAAGGGCGCTGTGGTCAAAAACCGGCTGGTGCTCGACATCATGACCGGCGGCGAGACGCGGAAGGAGCGAGTGCCCCTCACCGAGCCGCCCTATCTCTCGCCGAACATCAAACCCGCCATGGTGCTGCTCGGTCTTGAACCGGGAAAGAGATTCCGGTTCTCCCTGTTCAATCCCGCAACGATGAGCAGCGCTGATGCCTTCGTGACCGTGGAGGCAAAAGAGCACATCAAGATCGGCGACGAGGAACAGGCCGTGTACCGCCTTCGGGAGAACTTCCAGGGAATGGAGGCGGTCTCCTGGATCACCGAGTCCGGCGAGACGATCAAGGAGGAAAGCGCCCTGGGCTATGTGCTGCTGCGGGAAACGGAAACCGAGGCCAAAAAGCTCGACAAGGCCGGCCCTGCCATCGACATCATCGCCCTGACCATGATCCCCTCGGACCCGATAGAAAGATCGCCGGAAGTTGCGTACCTCACCGCGCGGCTCAGGAACGCTTCCCTGGACGGCTATGAGCTCGACGGCGGGCGCCAGACCGCCGATGGTGACAACGTGACGATCAGGACAGCGGGCACGGCCGCCGCCTACCGGCTGCCCTATGCAGGGAAAGAATACACCGACTATCTCAAACCGAACCCGCTCATCCAGAGCGATGACAAACGGATACGCAGCCAGGCGCGGAGCGTGATCGGCGGGGAAATGGACGCAAAAGAGGCGGCGCGCAAGCTGAACGACTGGGTCTATACGGCGATCCGCAAGCAGCCCGTGGTCAGCATCCCCAGCGCCCTGGAGGTGCTTGAACAGCGCGTGGGCGACTGCAACGAGCATACGACGCTCTATGCCGCCCTCGCCCGCTCCGTCGGCATTCCCACGCGCATCGCCGTGGGCATCGTATACATGGAGAACGGCTTCTACTATCACGCCTGGCCCGAGGTCTGGCTGAACGAGTGGGTGGCCGTAGACCCCACGCTGAACCAGTTCCCTGCTGATGCCACGCATATCCGCTTCATCACCGGCAGCCTTGACCGCCAGTCCGAGATCCTGCGGCTCGTGGGAAAGCTGAAGGTGGAAGTGGTGGAATATAAGCACAGTGCGAAGTGAAAAGCTCTGGGAATTCAGCTGTCAGAATTCAGCATTCAGAAGTCATTGAGAATATTTCTCTCGAACTTTTTTCTGCCTTCTGTTTTATGCTGTAGCCTGCATTCTGCATACTGACTACTGACTGCTGACTTTAGGAATCCTATGATCAAACTCACCGATCTCACCAAGGTCTACGGCAAGCTCACCGCAGTGAATTCGATCAACCTGGAGGTCAATAGCGGGGAGGTCTTCGGCTTTCTCGGCCCCAATGGCGCCGGCAAGACCACCACGATCAGAATGATGGCCGGGCTGCTGCAGCCCACCAACGGAAAGGTCTTCATCGGCGGCTTCGACGTGCAGGCGGAGCCGCTCAAGGCCAAGGCCATCACCGGGTTCATCCCTGACCGTCCCTATCTCTACGACAAGCTCACAGCCGTGGAGTTCATGCACTTTACGGCCCGGCTCTATGACCTGGACGCTCCGAAACAGCGGATCGCAGCACTGCTCGACCAGTTCGGCCTGAACGACTGGGCTGGTGAGCTTGTGGAGAACTTCTCCCACGGCATGAAGCAGCGGCTCGTCATGGCCTCGGCCCTGCTGCACGAGCCACAGGTGCTTGTCGTGGACGAACCCATGGTGGGCCTTGATCCCCGGGGCGCGCGGCTCGTGAAGGACATCTTCAAGGACCTGGCCGCAAAGGGCGTCACGGTCTTCATGTCCACGCACACCCTCGAGATCGTCGAGCAGATGTGCTCCCGCGTTGCAATCATCAACCAGGGAAGGCTCATCGCAGACGGCAGCGTTGACGACCTTGCCCGCATGGCGCGCATGCCCGACAGCCACCTGGAGCCCGTCTTCCTGAAGCTCACGGGCGGCGACGAAGGGGACGGCACGCTCCGGCGCGAACGCACATGAACATCAGGGATATATTTCCTTTTCTGAGATGGCGCCCCCTGCTCACGCGCCGCACCCTTCGCGCAGATGTGCTGGCGGGCCTCACCGGTGCGGTCATCGTACTGCCCCAGGGCGTGGCCTTCGCCATCATAGCCGGCCTGCCTCCCCAGTACGGGCTCTACGCGGCCATTGTCCCGACGATCATCGCCGCCCTCTTCGGCTCGTCGCGCCATCTCATCTCAGGACCGACTACAGCCATCTCCATCGTGATCTTCACGGCCGTCAGCCCCCTGGCCCAGCAGGGCTCTGCAGTGTATATCCAGATGGTCCTGACGCTCACCTTCCTTGCCGGGCTGTTTCAGCTTACCCTGGGCCTGGCGCGCCTCGGCGCCCTGGTCAACTTTGTCTCCCATTCCGTCGTGGTCGGGTTCACGGCCGGCGCAGCCATCCTCATCGCCACGAGCCAGTTCAACAACCTGCTCGGAATCGCCGGTTCAAAAAGCCACGCTTTTGTAAACGTCTGGATCGACCTGTTCAGATCGCTGCCCCATGCCAATGTCTATGCTGTGATCGTCGGCCTGGCAACGCTGACCGCTGCCATCGTGCTGCGCATCTATCTGCCGCGCTGGCCCGGTTTGCTGATTGCCATGATCATCGGCAGCCTGCTCGGCCTGGTCCTGCAGGGCGCAGAGCAGGGACTGCGGCTCGTGGGCTCCCTGCCGGCGGCGCTGCCGCCTCTGTCGTCGCCTGATCTGACCGTTTCAGCGGTGCGCAGGCTTGCTCCCGCTGCCCTTGCCGTGGCCATGCTGGGACTGACCGAGGCCGTGTCCATAGCCCGTTCCGTGGCCACGCGCACCCATCAGCGCATCGACAGCAACCAGGAGTTCATCGGCCAGGGCCTGGCGAACATCGTCGGCAGCTTCTTCTCAAGCTACGCTTCATCAGGGTCATTCACCCGCACAGGCCTGAACTACGAGGCAGGCGCCCGCACGCCCATGGCCGCCGTGACTGCGGCCGCGGCCCTCGCCCTGATGGTCCTGCTGATCGCTCCGCTCACGGCCTATCTCCCGATCGCTTCCATGGCCGGCGTGCTGCTGCTCGTGGCCTACAATCTGATCGATTTTCATCATATCAGGATGATCTTCAAAACGAGCCGCTCCGAGGCCGCAGTCCTAACGGTCACGTTCCTTTCCACATTGCTCGTGGAACTGGAGTTCGCCATCTACCTGGGCGTGATTCTGTCGCTCGTGCTCTATCTCAACCGCACGTCCCATCCCCATTTCATCACCCTGGCCCCTGACCCGGAGAGCGGCCAGCGGAGCTTCGTGAACGTGATGAAGAAGGATCTCCGCGAATGCCCCCAGCTCAAGATCATCCGCGTTGACGGCTCCCTCTTCTTCGGCGCTGCGGACAACTTTGCCCAGGCCCTGCGGAACATCGCCACCTACAGCCCCGAGCAGGCCCACATCCTGCTCGTGGGCAGCGGCATCAATTTCATCGATGTGGCCGGCGCGGAAACGCTGGTGAACGAGGCCCGCCGCCTGCATGTGACCGGACGGCAGCTCTATCTCTGCTCGCTCAAGGGAGAGGTCATGGAGGTTTTGGTGCGCGGCGGATACGCGAAACGCTTCGGCGAGGCCTATATCTTCCGGTCCAAGAGCGAAGCGATAATCAGCATCGTCAACCGCCTGGACCCTGAACGCTGCAGGGAATGCCGCGCGCGCATCTTCCGGGAATGCAGCGCCATGCCCGCACCGGAGGATTCAGCTTGACCGTGAATCAAAGCCATGATAATCTTTATCTGAACTATTCCTATAATATATTTGTTCATCTATAAAGGAGTAATGAATAATGGCTATTCCCGATTATCAGGCAATTATGCTTCCTCTTCTTCAATTTGCAAGTGACGGGAAGGAACATTCACTTAGGGATGCCATTGATAGTCTTGCCACCGATTTCAAGCTATCCGATGATGAAAAAAAGGAGCTTCTGCCGAGTGGACAGCAAGAAGTATTTAACAACAGAGTGGGTTGGGCTCGAACTTACATGAAGAAAGCGGTTCTAATCGAGACAACGCGACGGGGTCATTTCCAGATAACAAGCAGAGGAAAAGAAATCCTCGCTGGCAAACCAAAACGAATTGACGTGCATTTCTTGGAACAATTTGAAGAGTTCCAGCAATTCCGTGCTTTGCGACGTACGCCATCGACTGAAACCACGACTGAGGTAGAAGAGCTGACTACAACACCGGAGGAATCTCTTGAGACCGCATATAAACGGCTTCGAGACACTCTGGCAGTCGAGCTACTGCAACAACTCAAATTGAGCGCCCCAAGTCTGTTTGAAAAAATTGTGGTCGAACTACTTGTTAAAATGGGATATGGCGGCAGCAGACAGGACGCTGGCCGTGCTATCGGTAAGAGCGGTGACGAGGGGATTGACAGCATCATAAA
>JBBIHD010000013.1:0-10161 GCA_037447195.1 Nitrospirota bacterium
TTTTTCACTGAACGATGTCCTGAACCCTGTCAGATAGGGTCTTTGTTGTGAAGGGGAGGCAGTAGATAGTAGGCGGCAGGCAGCAGACAGTAGGCAGGGTGATCCTGCCAGGAGAGGAAACAGCATGGAGCTTGGCTATCGAGTGATCAGGCCGTCCGATGTGGGCCTGTTCACACTGCAGTTCATACAAATATCGCTTTGGCGAAAGGCCGACTGGGGTGTTGCTGAAGGCGACGCTGCGGTGCAGCAGGCACTGGAGACGGCCGCCCTCTGCAGGCGGCGGAATATCCGAACGGTCTTTCATCCGCTCGAATACCCTTTGACGGGAGAGCATGCCGCAGAGACGATGGATGTGCTGAGGCGGCTGGCTGCTGCAGCGGACCTGGGGATCATACTGCATGATGAGGGCGGGGCTTCCGGTGAGCGGCTGTCAAGCGGCCAGGAGAGGGAATATGGGGCCCATGTGCGCGAGATCGCAGGGCTCTGTCCTGTTTCGATCGAGAATGCCTTCAATTCAGCCGATGCAGAATGGTTCTGGAGCCGCTTCGTTCTTCCCGGTCCTGAATCAATTTCGATCACGGCCGATATCGGACATCTTGAGTCCTCAGGAATAGATTCTGCGTCTTTTGTCCGCGCCCTGCCGGAGAAGATGGTCAGCAGGATCAGGTTCGTACACCTGCATCATAAAGCCGAAGAACGATATGGTGTTCCGGACCACTGGCCGCTCGTTCCTGGCTGCAGAGAGCTGGAAGCCATGCGTGCGCTTCTTGCGAGGAAAGACGGCCTCTGGGTGATCCTGGAGCTTGACGCCAATGACGGGAAAGGTGTGCGCCAGAGCATCGATCTCGTGCGGCAGCTGCCGTTGTGATATATGAGCCGCCTGATCGGGCCTAGGGCATGTCAGCAGCAACAGCATTCGTGACCGTTACCCGCATGGCCTGGGGGCCCTTTTTGCCCTGTTCTTCCAGAAAAGCCACCTCGAATCCTTCCTTCAGTTTTTCGAAATCCATGTCAATGACGCTGTTCCGGTGGAAGTAGATCTCCCGCCCATCAGCGGTCAGGATAAAACCGTACCCTTCATCGGGAAGCAGCTTGGCCACGCGGCCCGTGGGCGTCTCTTCATGGGTCTTCACCTGCCCCCGCTGCTTGCGGGACGACTCCTCGAGCTTGCGCTCCGCTGCAAGGAAGGCGTCCCTAATGGCCACGTACAGGTCTTCGTTCTGTTTTTTGTTGATGACGATCTCGCCGCCCGGGATGCTGATGTCGATGCTGACCTTGAATATCTTTCCCTGGTGCTGGCGCTGCTGCGGAGATTCAACGGATACGCGGCAGTTCATGATCCGGGAATGGAATTTGTCAAGCTTGCCCATGCGGTCCTGGATGGCCTTGTCAACGGCTTCGGTCTGGGGAACGTCCTTGTAGGTGATCTGGGGCTGGATTTTCATGAAACGACCTCCCAAAAAGAGCTGAATTTTCAAGGACTGCGGCGGCGGGGCAGGAGAATGGCTCCTGAACTTAGCGTAGCATAAGAACCAGGGGGTGTCAATTCACCCCTGGACCTGCACTGATCAGTCGCACGATCGTGCAGACTGCAGCATCATTTCAGATGCGGTGCTGGCGGTAGAAATAGCAGCGGGATGTCCGGCAGGCAATCACTGGCGGTCTTCACGAAGCGCAGGTGCAGGGGCAGCATGTGCAAGGGACGCAAAAAACAGTTCGATCTCAGCGACCACTTCCTGCGTAGTATGCAGATGGTTCACGCGGGTCCGGAACTCGGCTCCTCCGGGAAGGCCCCTGCTGTACCAGCAGAGGTGCTTGCGCATCTCCCGGACGCCGGTCATTTCGCCGAGCAGGTCTGTCATGTCCCCCAGATGCCGGACGGCCAGCGCGCCCCGCTCCGCAGGGGTGGGAGACAGGGGCAGACTCCCGTCAGCCAGGAACTGGCGCGCTTCGCGGAATATCCATGGATAGCCCTGGCAGGCGCGGCCGATCATGACGCCGTCACAGCCGGTCTCGTCCAGCATCCGCTGCGCGTCCCTCGCGGTGCGCACGTCGCCGTTGCCGATCACGGGGATGCCCACGGAATGCTTAACGGTCCTGATCATGTTCCAGTCCGCGTTGCCGGAGAAGCCCTGCGACCGCGTGCGGGCATGGACCGTGACCGCGGCAATACCGGCCTGTTCCGCCGCCTGCGCCAGCTCGACGGCGATAATGCTGTGAGCATCCCAGCCCAGGCGGATCTTGATTGTCACCGGCAGCTCCGAGGCCTCCACAACGGCGGACATGATCTCGCGGGCCCGTTCCGGGTCCTTGAGCAGAGCAGATCCGGACCCGCTCTTGAGCACCTTCGGCACCGGGCAGCCCATGTTGATGTCGATGAAATCAGCGCCTGACCGGGAGATCATGCGCGCTGCTTTCGCCAGGGAATCCGGCCGTCCGCCGAAGATCTGAAACACCAGGGGGCGCTCAGCAGGGCCGGTCCTGAGCATCGTTTCCGTTCTGCTGTGGCTGCGAATCAGCGCTTCAGCGCTGAGCATCTCCGAAAACAGCAGGCCCGCACCCAGTTCCCGGCAGATGGTCCGGAAGGGGAGATCAGTGATGCCTGCCATGGGGGCAAGGACGAGGGGATTGTCCCGCAGGATGCTTCGTATGGACATGGGAGCATTATAGATCGCCGGAGAGCAGAAACCAAAATAAAAAAGCCCCGGGGTGCAGTTTCCCCCGGGGCTTGCAGGCTGGGCAGGCGGCGCTATTCCTTGGTGATGGTCGCGTTCCCCTGCTTGTCGATGTCGATCTTGGCATTCAGGAAGTTGACCTTGTAGCCCTTGTCCTTGAGCTTGTGGTAGGCCATTTCGGCCCGCACGCCCGTGGCGCAGTGGGCAACGATCTTCTTGTCCTTGGGGAGTTCAGCCAGGCGGTCCAGGATCTCCTCATCGGGGATCAGCGTGGCGCCTTTGATCATGCCGGCGTTGGCCTCATCCTTGTTCCGCACGTCAAGAATGATCGTATCGGCAGGGATGCCGGCGGCGATCTTCTTGAAATCATCAATGGATATTTCGCCGGGACGCGGCTTCGGAACATAGACAGCCTCGGTTGCAAGGCTTCCGCGCTTGGTGGGATAGTTCGAATTGTCCCAGAGGTCGTAGCCTCCGGCAACAATCGACGTCTTCTTGTAGCCGGCCTTGTTCAGCTTCTGGGCCACTTCCATGGCGTCCTTGCCGCCTTCCTGGTCGTAGACGATGACCGGCGGCTTTTTGTCGGCAGGCGGAAGCTTTGGCAAGAGCTTGTCGGCATCAGCCGCGGGGAAGGTCACGGCGCCGGGGATGAACCCCCGCCTGGCCTTGCTTTCGGGCCGCACATCGAGCAGCACGTGGGGGATGTCGTTCTTGATGTACGATCCATTCAGGGAATGGGCGCTCAGTACAGTGTAGTTCTTCTTGTTCCACTCGGGCATGCCTTCATGATACACTTTCACGTTCTTGTAGCCGAGCTGCTCTGCCTTCCTGGCAGAGTTTGGGCTCATGGCTCAGGTCACGCCCCCGCAATAAAATATGAGCGTGATATCCTTGTTTCCCGGCAGCTTGTCGGCCTGGGCCGGCATTGCGGCGTCGGGAATGTTGATTGCCGTCGGAATGGCGCCTTCATAGAACCGCGGAGCAGGCCGGGAATCAACCAGCGCGTACTTTCCCTTTTCAGGTCCCAGGGCAACGAGCTTCATGAGCTCTTCCGTGGAAACAAGCTTCTCGGCCGGCACGGAAATGGGGGGTTTGGACGCCACGAGAGTGGCGAACTTTGCGCCGTCTTTTTCGATGAATTCCACGCGGATCTCATGGCCCTTGCTGATGTCGCGAAGGGCTTCGGCCTCTTCGGTCTTGCCCTTGATGACGACCTTCAGCTTCTCAGGATCGAACTTCAGGATCTCGGCGGCATCATCGATCTTGACCTGCAGGGACTGGGACTTGAAGGCCGAGCCTTCCAAATAGCCTCTGATATTGCCCGGTTCCGCTTTATGGCAGGTGAGGCAAATCCTTGCGTTAGTCGGTTTTTCCTGCGCGGCAACGCGCGCTCCGGGCGTCAGTACCACGAGCCCGAAGACGAGCACGGCCGCGAACAGTGCGACGAGCGTGCGTTTTGCGAACATCGGTTCCTCCTTCAGCCGGCTTCTCAAAGCCGAGATTTTGGATCGGTGGAGCGTCGCTGGTCATTTATGCCTGATGCAGCCTGACTGGATTTTTTCGCTCATCACCTCCTTTAATGTGTATTCGCATTACGGGCCGGAACCGCGGCAGGCCCTGGCCGGAATAGGCATTCGTCGGGCTTGCTCTATCGACCTGCCGCAGCGTTTCGGCCGGCCGCAGGCAACCAGACCCCTGCTGAAGCAACGTGTCTATCCTTAGAGAAGTAAAGCTGTTGTTTTCTGGTGAATGTCGTCGGGAATTCTCGATGGTCCGGGCAGCGCGACCCGAACCTTGATGCTGAAACATTGTTTTAGGATTACATTATAAGTGCAGTTTTATATTTAGTCAATCGAAAAGGGAAGATTGAGCTGGAATTATACTTTTCAGGGCTGCCTTGACGAAACGGCGTCCCTGTGCTAAAATTTTTTTTGCGTCGGCCTTAATTTCCTGGTTGCTGGTGTGATTTTTTCTCAGCTAATCAGGCAGATATGATCGTGGAGAAAGCTAGTCAGGCCTCGATTGATCTAAGCTGATAATCATAGGGAGGTATCCAACGTCATGGGAAAGAAGAGCAAGAATCAAGCAATGCCGGAGTCAGCCGGCAGCTCCGACAGCTCAGCATGGACGAGAAGGAAGTTCATCGCCCGCGTCGGGGGAGCGGTCCTTTCTGCCGGGGCGCTCGGGACAGGGCTGCTGCGTCCTGACGCGATCATGGCATCGGTGGCAACGGGCAGGGAGGTAACCATCGGCACCTTCGGGCCGTCGCACTGCTCGGCCACCTTCGTCTATGCGAGGATGAAGGGCCTCTTTCAGGACCGGTTGACAGTACATCTCGTCAATTACCCGGATATGGGCTCCATCGCCAGAGACCTGGCGAGCGGCAAGCTTGATTTCGGTCAGCTTGTAGTGCCCCTCGCATTTGCGATGCATACGGGTTCGAAGCCCTTCGCAGCGAAGACGCCTGTGGTGATCCCGCAGATAGCGGGAACGAACGGCTCTGCCCTGGTCATACGCAGCGGGGCGCCGATCGCGAAGCCGGCCGACTTCAAGGGCAAGACCGTGGCGAGTCATAATGCGTTATCGGTAAACCATCTGATCAACGTCATGTTCTTCGAGGCGAATGGGCTGGTGCTTGACAAGGACGTGAAATACAAGCAGGTGGACCTGGAACAGGTGGGGCCGGCGTTGAAGGCCGGCGAGATTGACGCCTTCGTTATGCCTGAGCCTGCCGACGCCCTGGCCGAGCATACGGGGGCAGGGAAGGTCTATCTGCTGAGCAAATATATCTGGCCGAACCATCCCTGCTGCGCCCTTGTCTGCCGCAAGGACTTTTATGACAAGAACGCGACCCTCGTGGCCGATGTGACCCGGTCCATGACCAGGGCCGGCCTGACGATCAACGAAGCAGAGAACCGCGAATCGACGATCGAACTGCTCCGGAGCTCAGACGCCTTCAAGTTCGACAAGGTCCCTGCCCCGGTCCTGAAGAACGCATTCACGCCGGGCCGCGCGGACTTTTACCCCTTCCCCTATCAGAGCAGCGCCCTTATCATCATCGACATCATGAAGCGCCTCGGCCTGCTCGCCAAGGACGTAAATGACAAGAGGCTGGCTGAAGAGGTATTCCTGTCCGGCCTCTCCCGCAAGCTCATGAAAGAGGTCGGCGCCGAGGCGCCGGCCAAGGACCACCGGATGGAAAAGATCCTGGGTAAACTGAAGACCTTCGGCTCCTAGGGCAGGCCTGAAAGCAGGCCGCGCCGCCCATCGCGCTGCTCCCGGCCGCGGGGTTTTTTTCCCTGCGGCCTTTTCTATTTCCGCTGCCGGACCCTTGGGCGCTGGCCTGCCCCGCCACAGGCCATTCAGCAGTGCTGGCAGGGAGAAAAGCCTTGACAATAGTGGACTTATCCTATATAGTGGGTGTCTTTCGTCCGGCGAGTCCTTATGTTTGATGCCTTATCAAGCAAATTAGAGGCTGTTTTCAAAAAGCTCCGGGGAAGGGGCGTCCTCAAAGAAGAGGATGTGAAAGAGGCCCTGCGCGAAGTGCGCCTTGCGCTCCTTGAAGCGGATGTGAACTTCAAGGTCGTGAAGGAATTCGTGGGCAAGGTCCAGGCGCGGGCTGTGGGGCAGGAGATCCTTTCGAGCCTTACGCCCGGCCAGCAGGTGATCAAGATCGTGAACGAGGAGCTTGCCGGGCTCCTCGGCGGCGCCCAGGCGAAGCTCCATCTTGCACCCAATCCCCCCACCATCATCATGATGATCGGCCTGCAGGGCTCCGGCAAGACGACCTCGGCAGGCAAGCTGGCGAAGTATTTCCGCAAGGACGGGCGGCGGGTGCTGCTGGTGCCCGCAGATACGCGCAGGCCCGCGGCTGCGCAGCAGCTCGCGACGCTGGCGAAACAGGTGGGCGTGGATGTCTTCTCCTCGGAGGAGAAGGATCCCGTGTCCATCTGCCGTGCCGCGGCAGCGCAGGCGGTCCAGTCCCTGCATGAAGTGGTGATCCTTGATACGGCGGGCCGGCTCCAGATCGACGAGCCGCTCATGGACGAGCTCCGTCAGATCAAGGCGGCGGTGAAGCCGCAGGAAACGCTCTTTGTCGCTGATGCAATGACGGGCCAGGAGGCCGTGAACATCGCCGAGGCCTTTGACCGCGGCATCGGCTTTGACGGCGCCGTCCTGACCAAGCTCGACGGCGACGCCCGGGGCGGCGCGGCGCTCTCCATCAAGGCGGTGACGGGCAGGCCCATCAAGTTCGCCGGCATCGGCGAAAAGCTGGACGCTCTTGAGCCGTTCCATCCCGACCGCATGGCGTCGCGCATCCTCGGCATGGGCGATGTGCTTTCGCTGATCGAAAAGGCGCAGGCAGCAGTATCGCAGGACGAGGCGCTCTCCCTTGCCAGGAAGATGCAGCGGAACGCCTTCAGCCTCGAGGACTTCCGCGATCAGATCCGGCAGGTCAAAAAGCTCGGCTCCCTCGATCAGATCATGGGAATGATCCCGGGCCTGAACAAGATGAAAATGGGCGACGCGAAGCTCGATGACGGCCAGCTCGCCAGGGTAGAGGCGATCATCAATTCCATGACGCCGAAGGAGCGGTCCGACGCCGGGATCATCAACGGCAGCCGCCGCCTGCGCATCGCCCGCGGAAGCGGGACCCAGGTGCAGGACGTGAACCGGCTGCTGAAGCAGTTCGCCGAGATGCGCAAGATGATGAAGAGCATGTCCGGCGGAAAGATGGGCAAGTTCGCGAAGATGTTCGGCGGGATGAGATAAGGAGAGTCCTTACTATCCTGTGATTGGCCGAAAGGATCGTTTGGTTAGAATTTAGATAGTGGCATTAAGAATTTGGTCCAAATAGAAAGAGGTGAAACAATGGCGGTACGAATCAGACTGAAGAGAATGGGGAGCCACAAGAAGCCCTTCTACCGGCTTGTGGTGGCCGATTCCCGTTCGCCCCGCGACGGCCGGTTCATCGAGACGGTGGGCACCTATGACCCCAGCAAGAACCCGGCGGCGGTCACCGTGAACCAGGAGAAGACCCTGGACTGGCTCAAGAAGGGCGCGATCCCGTCCGATACGGTCAGGACGCTGCTCTCCCGGGCCGGCATCATGAAGCAGTTTGCCGGGGCGCGGTAGGCTGTTCTTCGGAGCCCCACGCTCCCCATCAGTCCAGGCGAATGCTCATCACCATCGGCAAGGTACTGAAGCCCTGGGGGGTGCGGGGCGAGGTTAAGATCGCCCCGCTCACGGACGACCCCCGGCGGTTCTCATCGCTCTCCCGCGTCGTTCTCCTTTCCCCGGCAGGGGCCGAGAGGGAATGCGCCGTCAGGGCGGTGCGATACCACCAGGACGCGCCGCTCCTGCTGCTGGAGGGGTTCGATGCGCCTGAAAAGGCGCGCAGCCTGAGCGACTGGCTCGTCATGATACCGGAGGAAGAAGCCCTGCCGCTGCCTGAGGGGCGCTACTACTGGTTCGAGCTCATCGGCATGGACGTGGTGTCCGAGGCCGGAGAGAAGCTCGGCACGATCGTTGACATCTTTGAGACAGGCAGCAACGATGTGTACGTGATGAAGCATGCGGGCAGGGAAGTCTATATTCCCGCAACAGCCGAGGTCGTCAAAGAGGTCGACCGGAAGGAGAAGCGAATGATCATCCACCTTCTGGAAGGCCTCCTGGAATGAGCCCGGCCCCGGTTCTGCTATGCGACGATTGAACGTTCATGTGCTCACCCTTTTTCCGGGGATCCTGGCGGGGCCGCTGAACGAGAGCATCCTGAAGCGGGCCCGGGACAAGGGACTGCTTGACGTTGATGTACGGAACCTCCGGGATTACACGGATGACAAGCACAGAACAGCCGACGACAGCCCCTACGGCGGCGAGCCGGGCATGGTCCTGAAGCCCGAACCGATCTTCAAGGCTGTAGAGGCGCTGCGGGCGGAGCATCGGGATGAGCAGTTCCTGACCATCCTGCTCTCGCCGCAGGGAAGGATTTTCGATCACCGCCACGCTGAGCGGCTCTCGGAAGAACGGCGCAGGATCGTACTGCTCTGCGGCCATTACGAGGCCGTGGATGAACGTGTACGGGCGGCCCTGGTGGACGAAGAGCTTTCCATCGGGGACTATGTGCTGACCGGCGGGGAACTGGCAGCCCTCGTCGTGATCGATGCCGCGGCCCGGCTGCTGCCCGGCGTGCTGGGCGATGAAGAGTCGGCATACCGGGACTCCTTCGGCGACGGACTGCTCGACCATCCGCACTACACCCGGCCGGCCGAGTTCAGGGGCATGGGGGTCCCCGACGTGCTGCTGTCAGGCAATCACGAGGCCGTGCGGAAATGGCGCCGCCGCGAGGCGCTTCGGGCAACGCTGCTGAAGCGGCCCGACCTGATCGAGGCGGCCGAGCTGACCGATGAAGACGAGGCACTGCTGGCCGATCTCAGGCGGGAACTGGGCGGCTGATGGCATCCCAGGCCGGGCCGTCTCATCGCCGGCAGCGAGCTGCAGGCGGGCAGCAGGTATGACTGTTTGGCCTTCGGCCATGCAGCAAATTCGCACTATCCAAATTTTCAATCCCGCTGTATGCGGGTCAGGAGGTTCGCAATGAACATTATTCAGGCCATAGAAAAAAGTCAGCTCAAGGGAGCCATCCCGAGCTTCCGCGTGGGCGACACGGTCCGTGTGCACGCGAAGGTCGTCGAGGGAGACAAGGAACGCATCCAGGTCTTCGAAGGCGTGGTGATCGGCAGGCAGGGCGCGGGCGCCCGCGAGGTCATCCGCGTGCGGAAGCTCTCCTACGGCGTCGGCGTGGAGCGGCTCTTTCCGCTCCATTCCCCCCTGATCGACAAGATCGAGCTGGGCAAGCAGGGCAAGGTCCGCAGGGCAAAGCTGTACTATCTGAGAGAGCTGCGCGGCAAAGCGGCGCGCATCAAAGAGAAGGAGCGCGTTCTTGTCGCCGCCGCAGGCGCGGAGCAGGAAGCCGCGCAGCCGGAACAGCAGTAGCGCCGCAGTGCACCGCAGGGCGGCCGGCCTGCGCCGGCCTGTTTTGCGCCGGGAAGAGGCTGCGCAGGACGCGTACATTCACTTCGCGAGGTGCCTATGCCCCGAGGCATGTTGCCCGCCGGGGGGCGCAGACCAGGCCGGACGAGCGGCCTGTGCGATCCCCATTCCTATGAACGCGAAGCCCGGATGCAGGGGTACCGGCTGATTGCCGGCCTTGACGAGGCAGGCAGGGGGCCGCTGGCCGGGCCGGTCGTTGCCGCCGCGGTCATACTTCCCGACGGCCTGCTGATCCCCGGCGTCACGGACTCCAAGGCCCTCTCCCCGAAGCAGCGCGACCGCCTCTTCGGCGTTGTCAGCGACCAGGCGATCGCCTCGGCGGTCGGCGTGGTCGATGTCGATACCATTGACCGGGTGAACATCTACCAGGCGACCATCATCGCCATGGAGCGGGCAGTCGAGGCGCTTACTGCAGCGCCCGAGTACCTGCTCA
>JBBIHD010000013.1:10198-22054 GCA_037447195.1 Nitrospirota bacterium
ACTGCCGCAGAAAGCCATCATCAAGGGCGACTGCCTGAGCCACTCCATCGCCGCCGCATCGATCATTGCCAAGGTGACGCGCGACCGCCTGATGGAAGAGCTGCACGAGCAGTATCCGCAGTACAATTTCAAAAAGCACAAGGGCTATGGCACGGCGGAGCACCTTGAACTGCTGCGGGCCCACGGCCCCTGCACGGCGCACCGGCGCAGCTTCGAGCCTGTGGCGAGTCTCTGCGCCGGGGGCAGGCCGTGACAAAGGAGCGGAAAAAGCTCGGCCAGGAGGGCGAAGACCGCGCGGCGCGGTATCTGGCCAAACGGGGGTACCGCATCATCGAGCGCAATTATCGCGCTCCGCAGGGCGAGATCGACCTCATCGCCCTGCATCGCGGCGAACTGGTCTTCGTCGAGGTCAAGACAAGATCGAACGACGCCTATGGCCGGCCCGAGCTGGCCGTGGACCCGCGCAAGCAGCGCCGTATGGTGCTGGCCGCGCTCGGATATCTGAAATACCGGAAGATGCACCAGATGCCCTGCCGGTTCGATGTGGTGGCCATCAGCGCGTCAACGGAAGGGGAAGTGGAGCTTATCGAACACGCCTTTGCCATGGACCGGTCGCGCCTTTAGAAACGAATGAACCAAAAAAACATTTAGCCGCGAATGAACGCGAATTGACGCGTATTTTCAAAAGCGTGAACCAAACGCACGAGTCACCTAACAGATGAATCATCAGAAAGATGAGATGCTTTTTTCAGTCCTTAACCGTGTTCATCCGTGGTTCAACTGCCGTTTATAGGATGCATCAAAGTGTCCGGCCTACTGGACCTGTGGTTTAACTGTTTTGTTGCCGGTTTGTCCCGAGGAGGAGGACCCATGCTGACGCTGCTCAAAAAGATCAATCTCTTTGCCGGCCTGACCGACGCAGAGCTCGAAAAGATCCGCAAGATCTGCGTGGGAGAGACCGTCGCAAAGGATGCGGTCATCTTCAAAGAGGGAGATCCGGGCGACAAGTGCTACATGATCCTGAAGGGGGAAGTGCGGATCAGCAAGTTCATCCCGAACATCGGCGAAGAGGCGCTCGCCGTGCTCAAGACAGGCGACTACTTCGGCGAGATGGCATTGATCGATAATTTTCCGCGGTCTGCCCATGCGATCGCGAATGCCGACTCGTCCCTCATCGTGATCAAGAAGGCCGACCTCGACAACATACTCATCATGGACCGGGAACTGGGGTTCAAGCTGCTCCTGACCTTCACCAAGACCCTCTCCCTCCGCCTGCGCGAAATGAACGACAAGATGGCCGGATTCCTCGCCCTGGCCGGAGGGTTCTGATCCGTCTCCAGTGTGCCGCTCGCTCCTCTCCGGTATAGTGTCAGAGCTTCGTGCACCGATGCATCGCCGGACGGCCGCGTCTCTCCGAGTGCCCGGGAGCGCTCAGCTGGAGCCATCCCAAGCTATCCGCAGACAAGGTTTTTTAACCGCAGCGTATGACAAAATCGCATAAGCAGAAAATAGGCATGATCAGCCTCGGCTGCCCCAAGAACCAGGTGGACGCGGAGCAGATGCTCGGCGTGCTGGCAGGCGCGGGGTTCACGATCACCCCGGACCAGGCCGAGGCCGATGTGATCGTGGTGAACACCTGCGGCTTCATCGAGTCCGCCAAGGAAGAGTCCATCGAGGCCGTCCTCGAGGCGGCGCGCATGAAGAAGGAGGGACAATGCCGCTCCGTCATCATCGCCGGCTGCCTCGCCCAGCGGTACCGGGAGGAGCTGCTGCAGGAGCTGCCCGAGGCTGATGCCGTGGTCGGGACGGCCGAGGTCGGCCGGATCGCCGAGATCTGTTCGCAGGTGCTCGCAGCCGGCAGTCCGGTGGTCCGCGTTTCCGAGCCGGCGATCGTTTTCGGCCTTCCCCGGGTCAGCACCACGCCGCGCCACTACCGGTATCTCAAGATCGCCGAGGGCTGCAGCAACCGCTGCTCCTACTGCGCCATTCCCCTGATCCGGGGCGGCTTCCAGAGCAGGCCGGCCGCGTCCATCGTAGATGAGGCCCGGGCGCTTGCAGAGGAAGGCGCCAGGGAGCTGGTCCTGCTGGCCCAGGACTCCACGGCCTATCGGGACGCGGAGACGGACCTGGCGGCGCTCGTGAAAAAACTGACTGCGGTCCGCGGTGTCGAGTGGCTGCGCGTCATGTACGTCTATCCCGGCAGGGTGAGCGACCGTCTCATGGAGGTCCTTGCCGAAGAAGAGAAGGTCTGTTCGTACCTCGACATGCCGGTCCAGCACATCGATGATGGGGTCCTGAAGGCCATGAACCGCCGGTCCACGTCCAAGGACATCAGGCGGACCATCGATGCGCTCAGGAAGCGCGTGCCCGGCATTGCCCTCAGGACGTCGGTCATCACGGGCTTTCCCGGCGAGACCGACGCGGCCTTCAAGCGGCTCCTTGCCTTTGTGAAGGAGGCCGAGTTCGAGCACCTTGGTGTGTTCGCCTACTCCCCGGAAGAAGGAACGCCGGCCTCAGAACTCGCTTCCCAGGTTCCCGGCGAGGCGGCTGCGGAGCGCCTTGACAGGATCATGCAGGCCCAGGCCAAGATATCGCTTAAGAAGAACCGTGCGCTGATCGGCTCGATAAGGACCGTTCTGGTCGACGGCATGCAGGACATGGCATTGGTCGGCAGGCTCGATACGCAGGCCCCGGAGATCGACGGTGTGGTCTATCTTTCGGAGGTCGACGCGCAGCCCGGTGAGTTCGTGGATGTGACGATCACCGGGGCGACGGAGTATGACCTGGTTGCAGAGCAGGTGAAACAGTAGCGGCATCGTTCCAGGCCTGGAAAAACCGTGAGCACGGCGGGGCTGGAGCCGGTCCGTGCGTTTTCGGATGACTATTCTTTGGGTTTTACGCAGCAGCTGGTTCTCCTCTATCCCGCTATGAGGCTCCGATAGAGGTTTCTCGTGCTCTCATCAGGCTCCACGTCGAGCTCCCTGCTCAATGACCGCTGGCACCGCTCGAAGACCCGTATGGCCTCGCTGCGCCTGCCCGCTCCCGCATGCCAGGCCATGAGCCATCGGCAGGACCGCTCGTTGCAGGGATCGGTCTGGAACAGGCGGTCCTGCGCCGCCGCGGCCCTGTCGCGGTCACCCAGGGACTCCGCAAGGACGGCAACATCGTCCAGTGCGAGAAGGCAGGCTGCCCGCAGGGAGTCCCGCGTCTGCGCTGCCCAGTCTTCATAGGGATCTTCCGGCAGAAAATCCCCCTGATAGAGGGCCAGGGCGCGATCGTACTCGGCCAGGGCCTTATCGGCATTTCCTCCCGCGCTCTGCCGCTTTGCCGCTGCCAGGTGCAAGCGGAAGGCGGCCGTGTCCGTCCATACCCCTTCAGGATGCAGCATCACCAGATTGCCTTCCTGCACCACTGCCGGGCCATGGCCATTCTGCCGTCCATTGCCGTCGAACAGCTTTCGGAGACGGTACAGGAGGCCCGAGAAGGCCCTGGATGCCCCGGCGCCATCCGGTCCCGTCCAGAGCGCGTCAATGGCCGCATCACGGGTCGTCTTTATTCCCTCCCGGGACACCAGGAACTTGATCAGCGCTTTGGCCCGCCTGCTCTTCCATTCACCGTCGCTCACCTCGGCCTTGCCGCGCAGGACCCGGAAGCCGCCGAGACAGTAGATGCTGATGAACGGCGCCTTAGCTGCCGGTCCGCTGCCTGCCAGCAGCCTCGTGCAGTACGCTGCGCTGATGCCGTCGGCAAGCGCTGCTTCAGCGAAATCCGCCACCTCTCGCGGTGTGAAGAGGTGGTAATAGGTGAAGCCCCGTTCTTCGCCGATCGTAAAGGCCGAGCGGACATGGCGGCGGCTCTCAACGGTCTTTTTTCGCGCCAGATGGAGCGATGCCAGCGCAAGATGTACGTTCGCCTCCTGCTGGGCCGCGCCGATCCGGCGAAAGATCCGGAGCGCCTGCGACAGGTCCTGCTCTGCCTGCGCGAATGTGCCCAGCCGCATATGGATCACTCCCCTGGCGGCAAGCGATACCGCGTAGAACAGCCGGCTTCCTGAGCGTGCCCTGACGGTGAGCGCTGCCGTGCATTCTGCCAATGCAGCCTCGAGACGGCCCTGGTGCAGTTCGCTGATCGACAGCAAATGTCCGGCCGAGGTAGTGAAGAAGGAGTTCTCCGTCTCCCTGCCCTTGCGCTTGCAGTCGCCCAGCAGGACCTGGGCAGCCTCATGATCGCCCGTCGCGATCTTGAGCCATCCGCCGATGTTCAGGGACAGGAAGTCGAAGGCCTCGAGGTCATAGGCGTGGGCAAGGCCGCGGCAGCGGTCGATGCTTTGCTGTGCCTCGTCGAAATTGCCCTCGAAGAGCGCCGTCATGGCCTGGGCCATGGAAAGGGCCGCCTCGCCGCCCGTTTCATCGGGTATGGCGGTGAGGGCGAGGAAGCCCTTGTTCACCGCCTCGCGGGCCAGGCGAAAATCGCCGAGATAGAGGGCGCAGGGCGCGAGGTAGATGGCGCTCTGGATCTGGTAGAAGGCGTCGCCCGCCTTCCGGAAGAGATCAAGCGATTCGGACAGCGCTGCTGCTCCTTCGCGCAGCCGGCCGATGAAGAAGCAGGCCGTGCCCAGGGCCAGCAGCAGGCGCGCCCTGCTCTCCGGAGCCTCGCGGGAGCTCCGGCGCAGCAGGGCCCGGGCGCGCATTGCCGCGCGTTCCATGCGTTTGAAATCTCCTCCCGTATAGAAGCAGGCCTCGATGATCCCGCCGAGCGACAGCATCTGGCCCTGAAAGCCATGGGGTGCCCGCTTGCCCGCCCGAAATCCGCCAAAGGCCCGGTCAAAGAGCGTCAGCGCCCTGCGCGGGTCCGTGAAGCGGCAGGATACAGCGCGGGAAAAAAGGAGCCAGTGCCGCTCGCCGTAATCAAGCGGCAGCGCTTCGGTCCAGCGAAGCAGGGTCTGCGTCTGGCCCCGGGCGATCATTTCCAGGCAGCAGGTCTCGATCAGAGCAACGGCTTTTTCGAACTGGCCTGATTCGATGCAGAGGTTCACGGTGCGGACCGCATCGCCGGTCTTCCGGAAGTATTCGGCGGCGAGGGTGTACAGTTTCTTTACCTCGCCCGGCATGGCCTGGGCGATAAGCTTCTTGCGAAGAAATCCGCGGAACAAAGCGTGGTAGCGTACGACCGTTGCGCCCTCGTCCAGGGCCGTGATAAAGAGGTTCCTCTTGCGAAGTTCCTCGACGACGGACCGCGTGGAGGGCCTGCCCTGCGGCGCCGACGGCGGCAGCCCCGTCAACAGTTCCATGAGCGGCGCAGGAAGATAGTCGACAATGGAGGTGCGCAGCAGGAACGCCTGCATCTCCGAGGGCAAATGCGAGAATACCTCCTGGGCGAGGTAGTCAAAGACATGGTCCTGGAACTCTGCCGGGCCGTGGTCTGCCAGGGGCAGGGGGCGGGCCGGGGAGGAGCGGGCGCTGGCCAGATATTCATGCATCAGCACAAGACCGGCGGCCCATCCTTCGGACATCCGGTTCACCATCGCCGTTTCCTTCGCGGCAAGATGCATGCCGAAGACGCTGCTGAAAAGGGTCTGCACTTCCGCATCGTTGAACTTCAGTTCGTCGCCGGCGATCTCGCCCACGGCGCGGCGCGCACGGAGGCGCGCGACCTCGAGGTCGGGCCGGGTGCGGGAGATGAGCATGAACCTGATGTGCGGGGGAGTCGTATCGATGAGCGCCTTGAAGATCGGTTTGAGGGAGTAGGGAGCGGGAACGGTATTGTAGTCATCGAAGACGACGAGCCCCCCCTCGGGCAGGGATCCGAAGACCTGGTCGATCCAGCGGGAGAAGCTCCGGTACATGCCGCCTGCACCGTAGCGGTTCTGGGGCACCACGGGAAGGTTCGTCAGCTGCCGGGGATAGGCGCGCTGCATGGCCTGGCCGAGACAGGTGAGGAAGACCGCGGGATTCTCGTCCTCCTGGTCCATGTTGTACCAGACCGCCGCCTCCGGGAGCGTCTGAACGTAATCGGCGGCGAGGGTGCTTTTTCCCTGGCCTGCCTGGCCGTGAATGACCACGAGCTTCTTGTCTTCCCAGGCCCGAAGCTTGCTGGTCAGCCGTTCGCGCTCAAGGATATTGACCGGTCGGGGAGGCAGGATCTTCGAAAGATTCATGCCGGCGCCTCATGTATTCGTGTCGGGATAGTGTGGTGCGACGGGGCGAATGCTTCCGATTATAGGTGCGCCAAACCGGAAAATCAACAAAAAATAATTGGGCGCGGGGAGGCGGGCCTCGCCGCGGCATTTTGCCGGAGGAAAAAAGGGACAGCCGCCTGTGAGAGGAGGACAGTCCCTTTTTTCGTTTGATTTTACCCATCTCCGATGCTATTATGTGCGTTACGCTCAAACGAGGTGTCTACCAATGCGCACATCATGGCTCCAGCAGATCAAGCAGTCTTTTGAACAGGCCCGGGAAAAAACAGCGGCCTTCTGGACATCGCGCGTCCTTCCCCGGCTCAGGTCACTCACCTGGAAGAAGGTCCTGCTGCTTCTCGTCGCATCGGGGCTTGCGGCACTTCTGGTGGTCGTCCTGTTGTTTGCCGTCTATTCCATCGGCCTGCCGACCGTCGAGTCCCTGAAGGATTATAAGCCGCTGCCCGGTACGACCATCCTGGCCGATGACGGCCGGGTCCTGGGAAGGATCAGGATCGAGAAGGGCACTTACGTGCCGCTCGACCGCATGCCGAAGTTCCTGCTCGGCGCCGTTCTGGCCACGGAAGACCCCCGGTTCTACGAACATGAAGGCCTGGACTACCGGGGGATCCTGCGCGCGGCCCTGAAGGACATCATCTCGGTGCGGCTGAAGCAGGGCGGCAGCACCATCACGCAGCAGCTTGCCAAGGTCGTGTTCCTGTCGCCCGAACGGACGATAAAACGCAAGATCAGGGAAGTGATCATTGCCCGGCGCCTTGAGAAGGAGCTCTCGAAGAACGACATCCTGGAGCTCTACCTGAACAAGATCTATTTCGGCCACGGCGCCTACGGCGTGCAGATGGCGGCCAAGACCTATTTCGGCAAGGACATCTGGAGCATCAACCAGGCCGAGGCGGCCCTGCTCGCGGGCCTTCCCAAGGCGCCGTCGGTCTATTCTCCCTACAACGACATTGACCTGACCAAGCTGCGCCAGTCGCAGGTGCTGCGTCGGATGGTGGACGAAGGTTACATCACCGAGGAGCAGAGCGCCGAGATCTACAACAAGACATTGAGCCTCGAGAACCTGCGGCCCCAGGAGGACGTGGCGCCGCACCTCGTGGACCAGATCAGAAAACATCTCGAGGCGGCCTACGGCCCGGAAAAGATGTTCGAGAGCGGCCTGACGGTCTATACGTCGATCAACATCGACATGCAGCGGGCGGCTGTGGCGGCGCTGAAGGACGGGCTGCGAAATCTCGACAAGCGGCAGGGCTACCGCGGGCGCTTCGGCTACAAGGAGCTGAAGGCCATGCCGATCCAGTGGGGCAGGCTCTATGTGATGGTGAAGCCCGGCGAGATCTTCAACGCCCACGTGCTGGAAGTGGGCGAAGAGCACCTCTCGGTCAGGGGCCGGGGCCTCATCGGCCGGATCAGCCGCGACGACATGGCCTGGGCGCTGCTGCTGCCGAAGAAGCGGCGCGACGACCCCGATGAGTTCCGGAAGCCCGGTGACATCGTCCAGGCAGGCGACATCGTGAAGGTGCGGCTGAAGGAATTCGACCAGAAGAAGATGACGGCGTCCTTTATTCTGGACCAGACGCCCTATGTCGAAGGGGCGGTGGTGGCCATCGAGCCCTATACCGGCTATGTCCGCGCGCTCGTGGGCGGATTCGATTTTGTTGAGGGCGGGTTCAACCATGCCACCGAGGCCTATCGCCAGCCGGGCTCGGCCTTCAAGGCCTTCATCTACGGCGCGGCCCTCGAAAAGGGGCATACGCCTGCCAGCATCCTGCTGGACCTGCCGGTGATCCATGACAAGACCGAAGAGGACAAGGGATGGAAGCCCGAGAACTATGACAACCGCTTCCTGGGCCCCATGCGCATGCGCCGGGCCCTGGCACTGTCGCGGAACACGGCCACCGTGCGGCTCCTGGAGTCCATCGGCCTTTCCAGGGCCGTGGATTTCGCGCGCCGGGCCGGCATCACCAGCCCGATCAGCAATGATTTTACATCCGGCCTGGGCTCCTCGTCGGTCACGCCCCTGGAGCTGACTACGGCCTACGCCACCATCGCAGGCATGGGCGTCAAGGTCGAGCCGATCACCGTCAAGAGCGTTGTGGACAATGCCACGGGAGCTGTGCTCGAGAGCTATCAGCCCGATCCCCAGGAGGCCATCGACCGCAACACGGCCTTCCTGCTGACCAGCATGCTTCGCAGCGTCGTCGAAGAGGGCACGGGCCGCGGGGCCAAGTGGCTGAACAGGCCGCTGGCCGGCAAGACGGGCACCACGAACAATTACGTGGACGCCTGGTTCGTGGGGTTCACGCCGAGCCTCGTGACGGGCGTCTGGGTGGGGTATGACAATGCCGCCGCCTCGCTGGGCCACCGTGAAACAGGCTCCCGGGCAGCGCTGCCCGTCTGGACCGCCTTCATGTCCAGGGCCCTCGAAGGAAAGCCGGCGGAAGAATTCAGCGTGCCCGAGGACATCGTCCAGGTGCAGATCGATGACGAGAGCGGCCTGCTGGCGCCGGAAGGCTCCACGGAGGCCATCCCCGAATATTTCCTGCGCGGCACGGAGCCAACCAAGTTCGCCGAGAGCGCAAAGAAGCCGCGGGCCGGCCAGTTCTACATGCTCGACCAGGGCGGCGCGTCGGAGGCACGGAAGAAAGCCGACCAGCTGATCGACGAGGACGCGGACTGATCATGGATTACAAGACCACACTCAACCTTCCGAAGACCGATTTCCCCATGAAGGCCAACCTCCGGGACCTTGAGCCCCGGATGATCGCGCAGTGGCAGGAGCGGAACATCTACGGGCTGCTGCAGGAGCAGGCTGCGGGCAGGCCCCGGTTCATCCTGCATGACGGGCCCCCCTATGCCAACGGCCACATCCATATCGGCCATGCCCTGAACAAGATCCTGAAGGACATCATCGTCAAGTACAAGACCATGGAGGGCTTTGCGTCGCCCTATGTGCCGGGCTGGGACTGCCACGGGCTTCCCATCGAGCACCAGGTGCTCAAGAACCTCGGCCCGAAGAAAGAAAGCATGAGCCAGGCGGAGATCCGGAAGCTCTGCCGCGACTATGCCGGGAAGTTCATCGACGTGCAGCGCGGCGAGTTCAAGCGGCTCGGCGTGTTCGGCGACTGGGAGAAGCCCTATCTCACCATGGATTATGCCTACGAGGCGGCCATTGTGCGCGAGCTCGGCAAGGTCGTGGGCGCCGGCGGCGTATATAAAGGAAAGAAGCCCGTGTACTGGTGCGGGTCCTGCGAAACGGCCCTGGCCGAGGCCGAGGTGGAGTACGGGGACCATGAATCGCCTTCGATCTCCGTTGCCTTCGCGCTGCCCGGCGCTGCGCAGGCCCTGCCTTCGCTCGCAGGCAAAAATGTCTCGATCGTGATCTGGACCACCACGCCCTGGACCCTCGTGTCCAACCTCGCCGTGGCGCTCCATCCGGAATTCGACTACGTTGCCGTATCCGCCGGCGCGGACCGCGTGCTGATCCTGGCCGAGGCGCTGCTTGCCCGGTCCATGGAGAAGTTCGGCATTGCCGGTTTCACGGTCATCGAAAAGTTCAAGGGCAAAAAGCTCGAGGGGCTGAAGGCCCGCCACCCCTTTATCGACCGCGACTCCGCCGTCATCCTGGGCGAGCATGTGACCCTCGAGGCCGGCACCGGCGCCGTGCACACCGCGCCGGGCCACGGCCAGGAGGACTATGAGGCCGGCCTGCGCTACGGCCTCGATATCTACGCTCCCGTGGACCAGAAGGCGCGGTTCACGAAAGAGGCGGGCCCCTTCGCCGGCGAGCACGTGCACAAGGCGAACAGCGGGATCATCGGCCTCCTGCGGGAAAAGGGCGCCCTGCTTGCCGAAGAAAAGATAGCCCATTCCTATCCCCACTGCTGGCGGTGCAAGAAGCCCGTGATCTTCCGGGCCACGGAGCAGTGGTTCATCTCCATGCAGAAGAACGGCCTGCTGCGGCAGACCATCGCCGAGGCCGACACGGTCGCCTGGGTCCCCGGCTGGGGCAAGGACCGCTTCATGAGCATGGTGGCGGACCGGCCGGACTGGTGCATCTCGCGCCAGCGGGCCTGGGGCGTATCGATCGTCGCCTTCACCTGCAGGGACTGCGGCGAGCTGCTGCTCGACAAGGCCGTCATCGATCATGTGGCCGGCATCGTCGAGAAAGAGGGCGCTGATGCCTGGTTCATCAGGCCGGCGGCGGAGCTGCTTCCCGCCGGCGCGGCATGCAGGAAGTGCGGGAGGAGCGACTTTGACAAGGAAATGGACATTCTCGATGTCTGGTTCGATTCCGGCGTGAGCCACGCGGCGGTGCTGAAGCAGCGCGCCGAGCTGTCCTGGCCGGCGGACATGTACCTGGAAGGGAGCGACCAGCACCGCGGGTGGTTCCAGTCGTCGCTCCTTGCCTCGGTCGGCACCACGGGAAAAGCGCCCTATCGCACGGTGCTGACCCATGGGTTCACCGTGGACGGCGCAGGCAAGAAGATGAGCAAGTCGTCGGGCAATGTGACGGCGCCGCAGGAAGTGATCGACAAGTACGGCGCCGAAGTGCTGCGGCTCTGGGTGTCCGCCGCCGACTACCGCGACGACATCCGCATCTCGCCGGAGATCCTGACGCACCTGGCGGAAGCGTACCGCAGGATCAGGAACACCTGCCGGTATCTCCACGGCAACCTCTATGATTTCGACGCGGACGCGCACACCCTTCCGGCGGAGCAGCTGCTCGAGATCGACCGCTGGGCCCTGCACCGGCTGCAGAAGCTGATCCAGCGCGTGCGCAAGGCCTACGATGAGTACGAATTCCACACGGTCTTCCATTCGCTCCACAATTTCTGCGCCGTGGACATGAGCTCCTTCTATCTCGACGTGCTGAAGGACCGCCTGTATACGGCCAAGGCAGGGTCAGTGGAGCGGCGCTCGGGCCAGACCGCCATGTACCGCATCCTGGCAACGCTGCTGCGGCTCATGGCGCCCGTGCTCTCCTTCACGGCTGATGAGGTCTGGGGCTACATGAAGGCGGGCGCGAACGTGCCGAGCGTGTTCCTTGCGGCCTTCCCGAAGGTTGACGAACAGATGATCGACGCCGGCCTGGAAGCGAGATGGGACCGCATCCTTACGCTGCGCGGCGAGGTGGCAAAGGTGCTTGAAGCGCTGCGGCGGGACAAGAAGATCGGCCACGGCCTCGACGCCGGCGTGACGCTCTATGCCGAACCGAAGCTCCACGAGTTCCTGCAGGGATACGAAAAGGACCTTGCCACGATATTCATCGTGTCGTCGGTCACGCTTGCGAAGGAGTCAGCAGCAGCGGCCGACGCCGTCGCGAGCGAGACAATCGCGGGCCTGAAGATCGCCGCCGGCCCGGCCAGGGGCGCGAAATGCGGCCGGTGCTGGATGTACCAGGAGAGCGTGGGCACGGTGGCGGAGCATCCGACGATCTGCAGCCGCTGCGCGACTGCTTTAACGTAGCCGCGAATTTACGCGAAGCAGCGCGAATGAAAGCTTAGCGAGGCAATGCCGCAGACCAGAAAAGCATAAATCAATGCAAAAGCTGAAGGCGTCTCTCGCAAAGCCGCAAAGGCCGCAACGAGAAGCTAAATGCCAAGTTGTTCGTTTTTCCTTTCTTGGCGCCTTGGTGACTTAGCGAGTTTTTTTGGATT
>JBBIHD010000014.1:0-7528 GCA_037447195.1 Nitrospirota bacterium
GTCAAAGCTCGTGGACGGGGCGCTTGACGCCCTGACGCGCCACGGCGCTGCCGATGGCGATATCGATATCGTGAAGGTCCCCGGTTCCTTCGAGATCCCCCTCGCTGCACGGTCGCTGGCGCAGTCAAAGAAATACCAGGCCGTGATCTGCCTGGGCGCGGTCATCCGCGGCGCAACACCGCACTTCGAATACGTTAGCGGCGAGGTGAGCAAAGGCGTGGCGTCCGTCTCGCTGGAAACGGGACTGCCGGTGATCTTCGGCGTGCTGACCACGGACAGTATTGAGCAGGCCATCGAGCGCGCCGGAACGAAGAGCGGCAACAAGGGCTGGGATGCGGCCCTTTCGGCCATCGAGATGGCCAACCTGATGCGGCAGATAGCGTAAGTGATGAAGGCCCGCCTACCCGGCAGATCATTGATATGAAACGACGCAAGGCGCGGGAATGCGCGCTCCAGATGCTGTTCCAGCTTGATATCAGCACCGAGAAGCCGTCGGCCGCCATGCTGAAGCGTTTTTGGTCAGGCCATGAGCTGGATGAAGACCTGAAGGTCTTCGCCGAAGAGATCGTCAAAGGGGTGTACAAACACCGCGAGAAGATCAACCAGAAGATACGGGAGAGCGCAAAGAACTGGAGCCTTGACCGTATGGCGGCAGTCGACCGGAACGTGATCCGCATCGCCGCCTACGAGATATTCTTCCGCATGGACATCCCGGCGAGCGTGGCGATCAACGAGGCGATCGAGATCGCCAAGAAGTTCGGCACCGATGAATCCGGGGCCTTCGTCAACGGCATTCTGGACAGCATGGCCCGCATCGCGGGAAAGCTGGACGCCGACAGGGGCGAAGGCACGGGGTGTGAAGCAACTCCGCTGAAAGGTCCGGCGCGATCGTGAAGGTGCTGCTGCAGGACATAAAGAAACTCGAGGCCGATGCGGTCCTGGTCGGCATCTATGAGGACGTGAGGCCGTTGAAAGGCCTTGCGGGAGAGCTTGATTGGCTGCTCTGCGGCTCTCTCTCCGCTATCCTCCGTGAGCGCCGGATCAGCGGTTCGCTCGGAGACGTCGCCCTCCTGACCTCGCAGGGAAAGATACCGGCACAAAAAATCTTCATGATCGGGCTGGGTGCACGGGCCGGTTTTGACGCTGCGGCGCTCCGGGCAGCGGTCAGGACGGCCGCATCAGCGGCGGTCGGCGCGGGTATATCGCGCGCCCTGCTTGCTTTCAGCCATGGTGAAGACCTGCTCGTCCAGGAGGCGCCGGTCCGCACGATCCGGGACGGCCTGGCTGAAGGGATTGGCGGCCGTTTGCTCGACCTGAGCCTGCTGGCGCCCGATGCGTCGTCCTACGAAAAGCTCGCGCGCAGCGCCAGGGCCTGAAGGCATTCCTGCGCTGCTCGGCGCGTCGCGGGGCCTCGTGATCGCGGCCGTACACTTCGGCGCACCGGCCCCGGGCCGGCCTGGCGTCAATTGCATTTCAGAACAGGAGCCCGCATGATCTCTCGCTACAGCAGGCCTGATATGGCCGCCCTCTGGGACCCGGAAAACCGCTATCGCGCCTGGCTCGAGGTGGAACTGCTCGCCTGCGAAGCGAATGCAAAGCTCGGGCTGATCCCCGCAAAATCGCTGGCGAACATCAGGAAAAAGGCGGCCTTCTCCCTGGACCGCATCGAGGCCATCGAGAAGCAGGTGAAGCACGATGTGATCGCCTTCCTGACCGCGGTGAACGAGAACGTGGGGCCTGATTCCCGCTTCATCCATCTCGGCCTCACGTCTTCCGATGTTCTTGACACCTCTCTTGCATGGCTCATGCGCCGTGCTTCCGACATTATCATCGCAGACCTCAAGCTTCTGCTCAAAACGCTGAAACGCCAGGCCCTCCGCCACCGGAAGACCGTCATGATCGGCCGGTCCCACGGCATACACGCCGAACCCGTCACCTTCGGCCTGAAAATGGCCGTATGGTACGAGGAAGTGCGCCGGTCCCTCGCACGCATGGAGCGGGCGAAGGACGTGATCAGCGTGGGCAAGGTATCAGGCGCTGTCGGCACCTTTGCGAACATTCATCCTTCAGTGGAGCTCCGCGTCTGCCGGAAGCTCGGGCTCCGGCCGGAGCCCGCTGCCACGCAGGTCGTACAGCGCGACCGCCATGCGGAATACCTCTCCACCCTGGCGCTCATCGCGTCGTCCATCGAAAAGTTTGCCGTAGAGCTCAGGCATCTGCAACGCACGGAAGTGCTGGAGGCGGAGGAGTTCTTTTCCGAAGGGCAGAAGGGCTCGTCCGCCATGCCGCACAAGCGCAACCCCATCTCGGCGGAGAACCTCACAGGCCTTGCCCGGGTCGTCCGTGCCAACTCGCTTGCCGCCATGGAGAACGTGGCACTCTGGCACGAGAGGGACATCAGCCACTCATCGGTCGAGCGGATCATCATCCCTGACAGCACCATCCTGATCGATTACATGCTGGCCCGCTTCACGTCCCTGGTGGACAAGCTTATCGTCTATCCCCGGAATATGGAGCGGAACATGGCCATCTCCAAGGGGCTGTTCCATTCGGAAACGGTGATGCTCGCCCTGGTGGAAAAGGGCGCGACGCGGGAGGACGCCTACCGCTATGTGCAGCGGAATGCCATGGAGGTCTGGAAGCAGGGAGGCGACTTCCGCGATCGCTTAAAACGGGATGAGGACATTTCACGGCTTCTGGAAGACGGCGAGATCGACAGCTGCTTCGACCTTTCCCATACCCTGAAGCGGGTGGATTATATTTACCGGCGGGTCTTTGGTTCTTCGAAAGCGTAGGTGTGTTATGTTCGATGGATTTCGTGAAGAGTGCGGCGTCTTTGGCATATTCGGCCATCCTGACGCGGCAAATCTGACCTATCTCGGCCTCTATGCCCTGCAGCACCGCGGACAGGAAGCAGCGGGCATCGTCTCGTCGGACGGCAAAGAGCTCTTCAGTCAGAAGGCCATGGGCCTGGTCGCCGATATCTTCACCGAGGAGCGGATCAAGAAGCTCCCCGGCCACGCCGCCATCGGCCACAACCGCTACTCCACCACCGGCGGCAGCAACGCCATCAACATCCAGCCTATACTCGTCAATTTCGCCCTGGGCGGACTGGCCATTGCGCACAACGGGAACCTGGTGAACGCCGGCATCCTGAAGGACGAGCTTGAGGCCTACGGTTCGATCTTCCAGTCCACCATGGACAGCGAGGTCGTGATCCATCTCATCGCCCAGTCGCGCATGGCCTCGCTTCATGACCGCATCATCGATGCCCTTGGCCACGTTCAGGGCTCCTACAGTCTGCTGCTGATCACGGAAAAGGAACTCATCGCCGTGCGGGACCCGAACGGGTTCCGGCCCCTTGCCCTGGGCGATATTGACGGCGCGCCGGTCGTGGCGTCCGAGACATGCGCCTTTGATCTGATCGAGGCGAAGTATGTGCGGGACATCGAGCCGGGTGAGATGGTCATCATCAACAAGGACGGCGTGCATTCCTCCTTTCCTTTCAAGCCTGCCGAACCGTCCCATTGCATCTTCGAGTTCATTTACTTTGCCCGGCCCGACAGCAAGGTCTTCGGCCAGAATGTGTACGCCATCCGCAAGGCCTTCGGCAGGCAGCTGGCGAAGGAGTCGGGCGTTCCGGCCGACGTTGTCATTCCCGTGCCTGATTCGGGCGTTCCCGCTGCGCTGGGATACGCCGAGGAGGCGGGGATTCCCTTTGATACGGGGCTCATCAGGAACCATTATGTGGGCAGGACCTTCATAGAGCCCCGCCAGAGCATCCGGCACTTCGGCGTCAAGATCAAGCTCAATCCGGTGGCCGATGCGCTCAGGGGAAAACGGGTCGTGGTTGTGGACGATTCCATCGTGCGCGGCACGACGAGCAAGAAGATCATCAAGATGATCCGGAATGCCGGAGCCGCCGAGGTCCACCTGCGCATCAGTTCGCCGCCGACCATGTTCCCCTGTTATTACGGCATCGACACGCCGACGCGCCAGGAGCTCATCGCTGCGTCCCATACTGTTGAAGAGATACGAAGATACGTGACGGCCGATTCCCTGGCCTATATCAGCCTGGACGGAGTGAAGCAGGTGGTCAATTTCCCGGTGAACTACTGCGTGGCCTGCTTTGACGGGGCCTATCCAGTTCCGTTCCCGGGCGAGCTCATGGCGCAGCTGGGGCTCTTCGACAAGAAATAGGCGGCTGCGATGAGCAGGCAGGGCCGGAAACGTTTCGTCGCGATGTATGCTGTTCGGTCCGGGAGAGGGAAGTGCAAGTGATGGTGCCGAGGCGCAGAATCGAACTGCGGACACGAGGCTTTTCAGGCCTCTGCTCTACCAACTGAGCTACCTCGGCGTATGTGTGCGGACGTTTTGCGAAGCGCTACAATAACAGACCCCAGGGTTGATTGTCAAGGGTTTTTTCGAAGTTATCACGCTCATTCCGCGCAGATGTGAAGCGAACCGGCAGCGCAGCGACTCTGTGCAGTCATGAAGGGAGCAGCTATGGAGAAGGTGTTCTCGCGGCCTTCCTGCCTGAAGGAAAAACCGTTCCGGTACTGCCCGGGCTGCAGCCATGGCGTACTGCACCGGATGATCGCCGAGACGATCGACCGGTTCGGGATTCGCGACCGGACGATCGGTATCGCCCCGGTGGGCTGCGCCGTCTTCGCCTACGACTACCTCGATATCGACATGGTCGAGGCGCCCCACGGACGTCCGCCGGCAGTCGCAACGGGCATGAAGCGCTCCCGGCCGGAGAATATCATATTCAGCTATCAGGGCGACGGTGACCTGGCCGCCATCGGCACCGCTGAGATCGTACACGCGGCTGCCCGCGGCGAGAACATCACGGTCCTCTTCGTGAACAACGGCAATTACGGGATGACCGGGGGGCAGATGGCTCCCACGACGCTGCCCGGCCAGAAAACGACGACGACGCCTGGAGGCAGGGACGTCCGCAGCGCCGGTAATCCGCTCCGGATCTGCGAAATGCTCGCAACGCTTGAAGGGCCCGCCTATATCGAACGGGTGTCCCTGGACAGCCCGAAGAACATCCTTACTGCGAAGCGGGCGATCCAGAAAGCATTCCGCTGCCAGATCGAAGGACGCGGATTCTCTCTCGTCGAAGCCTTGTCGCTCTGTCCCACGGACTGGGGAATGGCGCCGGTGCAGGCCGTCGACTGGGTGCGTGATCACATGGCGCCCTATTTTCCTCTTGGGGTGTACAAGGACCTGGCAGGCGGCGTCAGAGCGCAGGCCGACTGACCACGTGGCCGCGAAAAGGGGGGCCTATGCAGCATGATGTGATGATTGCCGGATTCGGCGGGCAGGGAGTGTTGCTCACCGGCAAGATGCTCGCCTATGCAGGCATGCTGGAAGGCAAGAACGTTACCTGGTTCCCGTCCTATGGCGCCGAGATCCGCGGCGGTACGGCCAACTGCACGGTGATCATATCTGACAGCGAGATCGGATCTCCCGTTGTCCAGAATCCCGGCGCCATGCTCATCTTTAACGACGCATCGTACCGCAAGTTCGAAACACGGATACGGCCGGGAGGGTCCCTGTTCCTGAACATATCGCTCGTGCAGGATCCGGCCACCCGCACCGATATTCAGCGCGTAGAGGTTCCGGCGAACGACATTGCCGAGCGCCTGGGTGACATCCGCGCCGCGAACATGGTAATGCTCGGCGCATTCCTGAATAAGACCGGCGTGGTGGCCATGGAGTCGGTCGTCAAGGCGCTCAAGATGGTCCTGCCGCAGCGTCGGCACGCCCTGATCGAGATGAACGAGCAGGCCCTGCAGAAGGGCGCCCGTATCTGCGACGGATAAAGGCGGGCGCGCAACTCCGGCTGCCGCCCACCCCACACGTGAAGCCCATGCATGAAACGAATGGAAAAGCATCAAAAGGTTCATTTATTCCGCTGCCGATCAAGGTCGCATTTCTTGCCATCGTCACGGTGGCGGCGATCACCTTCTTCCTCCTGTTCCCTCCCCTGCTTGCAGACGACCTCAAGATCAGGATCCTGATCGGCCTCCTCCTCTCCGTGCTGGCAGGACTGGTGGCCTCGGCGATGCTGCTGATCATCTATCAGGCCCGGAAGGAAGCGCTGCTCTCGAAGGACCTGATGAACAAGATCTCTTCGCAGCGGCAGGACCTGCAGACCCTGTTCGCCATTTCGAAGACCATTACGACCACGATGCAGCTCAAGCCGCTGCTCGAGCAGATCCTCGCTATTCTCATGCCCATCGTTGATGCGCGCAGCGGCGTGCTATGGCTTATCGACCAGGGCAAGCTCCGGAAGTGCTGGGAGGAAATGAACTGCGTCTACGGGGACTGCCCGGCGTTCCACAGCGCCGACCATAGATGCTGGTCCTTCACCAACACCCTGTGCTCCTGGGACCATGCCGCGGCCTCGTCGCTGGCCGAGCGCATCGACGAGTGCATCCGCTGTCCTGTACTGTCCCGGGTGACGCTGAATCTTGCTGCTGCCGTGGGGTCTGTTCCGGGCGTTGATGAACCGCCTGTCGTGTCCCTGGGGGACAGCATGTGCCAGAATGTCCTGCTCCAGGACCCGAAGATCCTGGTCTTTCACTCCTACCCGCCGAAGGACGACGCATCGCCCCAGTCCTGCTTCCGCCAGGTGGAATGGGTGGGCCAGGACATGAAGGCCGAGCTGCGCCATCCGAAGCTCGTCGAGGCGCAGAGCTGCTTTGACGAGGTGATCGAATCCCCCAGGACGCGCATCGGCATGGCCCTTATGACGAAGAACCAGATCCACGGCCTGCTGTGCCTCGGCCTGGACCGGATCCATTACGTTACGGACGACGAAGTGATGCTCCTGACGAACGCCGCCGCTCTCGCAGCCGCGGCCATCGAGAACGCCGATCTTTACTACCACATGGAGAAGCGGAACCAGCAGATCACGACGCTGTTGAAGGAAGCCCATCACCGGATAAAGAACAATCTCCAGGCGATCGTGGGTCTTTCATCGATGCAGCTCCAGCAGACGACGGACCCTGAGGCGCTGCGGCTGATCCTTGACAATCTGACGCGGATCCGGAGCATCTCCCTTGTGCATCAGCTCCTTTCCCAGGAGGACGTCAAGTTCGTCAGCGTCATGCAGATGGTCGGGAAGGTCATGGACATGATCGTCCAGCTTCTGAACGGCGCTCAGAAGCATTTCGTCTATGAGATCAACGGCACTGACGTGAAGGTGACCTCGCAGAAAGCGACATCCCTGGCACTCATAGCAAATGAACTGGCCACGAACAGCATCAAGCATGGCTTTGCAGACAGGGCTTCGGGGACCATCATCGTCGACGTCGCCGGTGCGCCTGGAGGTGAAGCCACGATCGCCTTCACAGACAACGGCTCCGGACTGCCCGAAGGCTTCTGCATCGAAATGTACAAGAGCCTGGGGCTGCAGCTTGTTTCAAATCTTGTCCAGGATGATCTGAACGGCACATTCACCCTCACCTGCGACAACGGCGAAACCACGGCGAAGGTCCAGTTCCCGTTGTGA
>JBBIHD010000014.1:7628-21701 GCA_037447195.1 Nitrospirota bacterium
CACCCTCACCTGCGACAACGGCGAAACCACGGCGAAGGTCCAGTTCCCGTTGTGAAATAAAGGGACAGTCCCCTTTGGTTTCAGGGGGACTGTCCCTGTCACAGTCCCCTTTAGATCCCAGGGGGACTGTCCCTGTCCCGGTCCTCTACAAAGGTGGCACATGAGACCAAAGATCATTCTTGCTTCGAATTCCCCCAGGAGAAAAGAACTGCTGCTTCAGATCGGGCTTTCTTTCACGCCCGATCCGGCAGATGTTGATGAGCGGGTGCTTGAAGGAGAGGCTCCGGAAGCCTATGCCCGCAGGCTTGCCCGCCAGAAGGCAGAGGTCTCAGGAGGCAGGACGGAAGAGGGGATCATCGTCGCGGCTGACACCATTGTCGTACTGGATAGCGCGATCCTGGGGAAGCCTGCGGACGCCCAGGACGCGAAGCGCATGCTGCGCGCGCTTTCGGGCAGGATGCACAGGGTGATCACGGCGCTTGCGGTGCTGAACAGGAGTTCAGAAGAAATCGCTGAGGCAGCTGCGGTCACCAAGGTCTGGTTCCGTGAGCTTTCAGAGCATGAGATCGACTCCTATGTTCGCACAGGAGAGCCCTTTGACAAGGCAGGGGCCTATGGCATACAGGAGCGAGGGGCGTTGCTTGTGGACAGGATCGATGGCTGCTATTATAATGTGGTCGGTCTGCCCTTGACGCTGCTTGCCGGGCTTTTAAGGCGATTCGGCATAGAGGTCTTGTAAATCAACATGTTGCAGAGTTTCATATTCTTTCGTTTATTTGTCCGTTTTCACCATACCATTGACCGATGTATATTTCTAACTTGACAAAAGTAGTAAATAAATCCACAATAGTAGTATCCAGATACTTCAAGGCAGTGTGGAAGCCGTAAAACGGGAGGGTATCAATGGCAGATATTCGTATTATGATAGTTGACAGCCGTCCCGCCCAGGCGGAGACGGTCGCAACAGCGCTCCGGAAGCACCAGGATTTCAACCTCATATCGACGGTGTCGACGCGCGAGACAGCGATCAGGCAGCTGTCAGCCGAGCCGGACATCGTTGTCCTTAATCCCGAAGTGTTGAAACAGCGCACGCTTTCTCGGTTCATCCATTCCGTGCAGGCGAAGAACCAGAAGACACGGGTGGTGCTGCTGCTCGAGAACGGGCAGAGCGATGAAGATCTGATCACGGACCTCAAGACCGGGATCAGGGGCTACATCAGGACCGTTGATCCTCCGGCCATCATGGCAAAGGCCCTGCGTGCAGTCCATGAAGGCGAGATCTGGGCCGAGCGCAGGCTTCTGGAAAAGGCGATCGCGAAGCCCATGCTGCTGCCCGAGACCCTCCAATCCCATATTCCCGGCCTGCCTCCCCTGACGAACCGTGAAATGGAGATACTGACGATGCTGCTGCAGGGCTCCACGAACAGGGAGATCGCCGACAAAAGCAGCATCAGCGAGCGGACGGTAAAGACGCACTTGTACCGCATATACCGTAAATTGAAGGTCAAAAGCAGGACCAAGGCCATTGCCCTGCTTTCCCATTGATCGGGCAAAGTGCATTTACTGCAACTCGTTAAAATACAACTTTGGCGTTATTGACAATCTGCAGTCCCCGTTCTATCGTAGCAGTAGAGGTGGCGCTGTTTGAACGGAGGATGGAAGTAGCGCAGCGAGGCGGCCTTTCTTACCCCCTGACAAAATTTTCACCTGTGCTATTGCCGCCCTAGAGTCCACCAGCGGAGAACTTCCAGACTCCATATTGGGAGGAGATCTTCCGGGCCAAGTCTCCAAATCATAATGACAGTGCCGCCTTTAAGGCGTCCCGATGAGCCGACCCTGCAAAGGGTACCTGCCGACATTATCGGGACGCCTTGTCTGTTTTCCAGCCTGATTCCGTCTTGACCTCTCACCCGCCGACCGGTATGATGGGGCATGATGATCGCCCTTGTCTTCCTGTATCTCGCCGTCCTTGCAGCACGGTTCTGGTTAGGCTATCTGAACCTAACTCATTTGAGATCGCATGGCGGCCTCGTGCCGCCCGAATTCACCGGCGCCGTCGATGCCGGGCATCTCCGCCGGATCGCCGCGTACACGGCTGATACCTCCCGCCTGGGGCTTTATGAATCCCTTGTCAGCGGCTTTCTTGTAATGGTCGTTCTGTTTACCGGTCTGCTCGGTGTCTATGACCGATGGATCAGCTCCCTGACCGATTCATTCGTAGTGCAGGGGACGCTCTTTTTTCTCCTGTTCCTCCTGGCCGAGACCATCATCAGCATACCCTTCAGCCTCTATCGCCAGTTCGGGATCGAGGCGCGCCACGGCTTCAATACCATGACTCCCGGCCTCTGGTTATCGGACCTCCTCAAGTCCTTGTCCATCTCAACTCTCCTGGCCGGGGCGGTACTGCTTGCTTCCTTTTCCCTCATACAGGCAAGCCCTGACTGGTGGTGGCTCTGGGTCTGGGCCTTTTTGCTGTGCTTCGGCATTTTCGTCATGTATCTGTCGCCCGTCGTCATTGAGCCGCTTTTCCACCGTTTTGAGCCGCTGAAGGAGGAAGGTCTGGAAGAACAGGTGCGGGGTCTGATGGAGCGCGCAGGTCTGGTGGTCAGCCGCGTCTTTCAGGTTGATGCTTCAAAACGAAGCAGGCACTCGAACGCCTACTTCACGGGCATCGGCAGGGTGAAGCGCATCGTGCTCTTTGATACGCTGATCAGGCAGATGTCCCATGATGAGATCCTGGCGGTCCTGGCCCATGAGGCCGGCCACTGGAAAAAGCGGCATGTGCTGAAGCAGATCATCGTGAGCGAGGCCCTGGCGCTGGCCGGCCTCTATGCAGCCTTTCATCTGTTCACATGGGACGGCCTGCCCGGCCTGGCAGGGCTGGAGGAGGCTTCGTTCGCCGCCCGATCGGCCATCATCCTGTTCCTGTTCAGCGTTGTTCTTTTCCCGCTTACCCCGCTCTTCAGCCATTTGTCACGGAAGAACGAAAGGGCTGCTGACCGCTTTGCCGTGGAAGTGACCGGGAAGCCCGCTGCTCTGGCCGATGCCCTGGTGAAGCTGTCGCGGGAAAACCTCGCCAACCTGCATCCCCATCCGCTCTATGCAGCCGTCTATTATTCCCATCCGCCCGTAGTAGAGCGCGTCCGGCGGCTGAAGGGAGCGTCCCCGCCTTCCACTGCATAACGCAGGCATCACGTCCTTACTTTCCAGGACATCCCCCAAAATACACTTGCTGGTCGGCGTTGATGGAGCAGAATCAACAGGCTGCAGGCGGCAGGGAAGGGTAAGTTGTTTTTCGGCTGCAGCCCCTTCACTCCGCCGCGCATGCGTGCCGGTTCATTGCCGGCAGAACTGTACAAATACTCTTATTCCTGAGACAGTTGCAGGGAGAAGCGCTGTTGGGCACGCTCCGGGGGCGACTATCGCTCACGGGCTGCCGGCCCCGCTCGCATCACATTTTTTGGGAAAGTCCTGCTTACTTTCCAATTGACCGAAATCCGGTCGTTATGCTATTGTGAGGGCCATGACGGGTGAGGCCGACATATCGAGGCTTGAGCGAAAGATCGAGCGCCTCTCCACGCTGATCGAAGTGAACGGGATCATCAGCTCCTCGCTGAACCTTGATCAGATCCTGGAGAACGTCATGACCATATCCAAAAAGGTCATGAATGCCGACGCGTCGAGCCTCATGCTTATCGACGAGAAAACGAATGAGCTGGTCTACCAGGTGGCCCTGGGTGCCGTGGGCGAGAAGTTAAAGCAGGAGTTCCGGCTGAAGCTCGGGCAGGGGATCGCCGGCACGGTCGCCCAGGAAGGCGCCCCGCTCCTGATCGAGGACGTGTATGAGCATCCGAAGTTCTACCGCGGCCATGATGAAGCAACGGGATACCGCACCAAGTCCATGATCGCCGTTCCGCTCAAAGTGGGGGAGCGCATCACCGGCGTGGCCCAGGTGATCAATCGTCTTGACGGTTCGCCCTTCGATGCCGATGATCTGGAGCTTTTTGTGGCTCTCTGCAGCATGGCGGCCATTGCCATAGAGAACGCCAAGATGCACCGCAGCCTTATGGAGAAACAGCGGCTGGTGAAGGACATGGAGTTTGCCCGCACGGTCCAGGAAAGCTTCCTTCCCGATTCTCCCCCCTTTGCCGCGGGCTACGCATTCAGCGCCCACTATACGCCGGCGCAGGAAGTGGGCGGGGATTTTTATGATTTCATACCCCTTGACCGGGGCCGGACCGGCGTGGTGATCGGCGATGTCTCGGGCAAGGGTGTTCCCGCGGCACTGTTCATGGCCAAGCTGGGCAGCGACTTGCGCACCCTTGCCTATACGGAGCGCGGCCCCGGCGAAGCCTTTGGAAAGCTGAACGATCTGCTCGTGTCGCGCAGCAGGAGGGGGATGTTCGCCACGGCGCTCTACATCGAGGTAGAGACGGAAACAGGGTCGCTGACGATAACGAATGCAGGCCATCTTCCGCCGCTTATCCGCCGCAGCGATGGAACAGTGCAAAAACTGGCGAACACCGGAGGAGCCCCCCTCGGCATCCTGCCGGGCATGGCATTCAGCCAGGAGGTCGTCACGCTTGCCAAGGGTGATATAGTCGTGCTGTATACTGACGGCGTCATTGAGGCCATGAACAGCCGCGAGGAGCTGTTCGGCTATGATCGCTTTGAAGCAGTGGTACAGGGCGGTCCGGCCGATCCCGGGGGGCTTTCCGCGGCCATCGTCCAGAGCGTCAATACATTTACGGGACTGACAGCGCAGCACGATGATATCACTCTCCTGTGCTTTGGGGCGGTCCCATGACAGCGCCTGCCACTGTCACGCTGACTGTGCCGAGCCATCCCAAGTACCTCTATATCATCAGGAGCGCGCTCTATCCGCTTGTCGTGGATGCAGGTTTTTCGAAAAAAGAGGCGAGGAAGATCGTCCTCGCCGTGGACGAGGCGTGCTCCAATGTGATCAAGTACGCCTATGAAGGCGATCATTCCCAGGCCATCATCGTGAAGGTGACGGCAGAAGACGGGAGATGCGCCATCGTGATCGAAGATTTCGGGAAGCAGGTGGATGCTTCCTGCATTGCGCCCCGTGACCTTGCTGACGTGCGCCCAGGCGGCCTGGGCACGCATTTCATGGGCTCGGTATTTGATCGCGTCCAGTACGACACTTCCCGCGAACGCGGAACGCTGCTTACGCTCGAAAAACACAAGGCATGATGTTTTTTGCCAGGAGAGTTGAGCCCAGATGAAGGCTGAAGTTACGCTCGATCATACAAACCACGGAATGCTCATGAAAATACGGGGAGATGTGGACATGAGCACTTCGCCTGACGTGCGGGGAAAGTTCGCCGAGGCGTTCCGTCAGACAAAGGCCGGGGCCAAGGCCGTTCTGATCGACCTTTCCCAGGTGCGGTACATGGACAGTTCCGGCATTGCCACACTTGTCGAGGCCATGCAGAATTGCGTGAAGCGGGGCCTTCGGCTCCGGCTCGTCGATCTGAGCCCTCCGGTGCGTGATATCTTTGAGCTGGCGCGGCTCTCGAGCGTATTCGAAATATACGCTTCCCTTGCCGAAGCCGAGGCGGGATTGTAGGCGGTCCGGTTCATTCGCGATTATACGCAGACTGGTATGGTCACAAAGCAAATGCGCTTCCAAAAATTAGGAAAGTGAATTCACCACAAAGACACCAAGACACGAAGAAGGTCTTAAAATGCTTATGTCAATAAAAACCCAAAGGCATTCATGTAGTACTTCGTGCCTCCGTGCCTTCGTGGTAGATTTAATTCCGGGTTGTCCGGATTAGTATATGAAAAACCTCTTCGGGTACGTCGGCAGGGCATTCTTTGCTTTTCTCGGGATCCTTGCCCGCATCTATTTTCTTCTCCGAGAGACCCTGGTCCAGTCCCGGATCGTGCTGGGCGACCGCGTGAAGCGCAGGCAGGCGGGGATCCTGCAGCGCATCGACGAGGTCGGCGCCCGGTCCCTGCCTCTCGTCATGACCGTTTCCGCATTTCTCGGCATCGCCTTCACGGTCCTCGTCTCCTTTCAGCTTCGGGAACTTGGCGCGCTGTCCTACCTTCCCGGATTTGTTGCTGTGGCGCTTTTGCGGGAAGTGGCGCCGCTCATAACCGCCCTGATCATTGCGGGCAGGGTGGGAGCGGCCTTTACTTCACGGATCGGCACCATGAACGTTGCTGAGGAGATCCTTGCCCTGGAGACGATGGCGATCAATCCTGTTCGCTTTCTCGTGGTGAACCGTTTCCTCGCCATGCTGGTCTCGCTTCCCGCCCTGACGGTCATCGCGAGTGCAACGGCCCTTGTGGGAGGCTTTCTCTACGGCAATCTGCGGCTCGGCATCCCCCTGGACACCTATCTGCGCGAGACGCTGGATGTCATCATGTTCAAGGACGTCTATTCAGGCCTGGTGAAGTCAGTTGTCTTCGGCGCGGTGATCGTTCTGGTCGGTTGCGACCGGGGATTCGCCGTTGAAGGGGGGGCAGAAGGTGTGGGCCGTGCCACTATGCTTGCCGTCGTGTCGGCAACGCTCACGATCATTGTGTTCGATACGATCCTGACAACTGCATTCTATGGATAGAGCGTAAACGACCATGATCACCGTCACGAACATCGTCAAACAGTATGGGCAGCGCCGGGTCCTTGACGGCCTGAACTTTTCGGCCGACGCGAAGAAGATAACCTACGTTTTCGGGACGAGCGGTGGGGGCAAGAGCACGATGCCCAAGGTCCTGATCGGCGCGACAGCGCCTGATTCAGGCGAGGTGCGCTATGGCGACATGGAGATCACCGGCCTGCGCGGCAGGTCCCTGGACCCCTATCGGAAGCGGATCGGCGTGCTCTTTCAGAACAGCGCGCTTCTCAACTCGCTCACCGTGGCGGAGAACATCGCTCTGCCGATCAGAGAGCACACGGCACTGGACGATAATATCGTTCGTATTATGGTTAAAATGAAGCTTGAATTGGTCGGCCTGCGCGATTTTGAGGACCTCTATCCCGGCCAGTTGTCCGGGGGCATGCAGAAGCGCGTAGCTCTTGCCCGCGCTCTTGCACTTGATCCTGAAATCGTGTATTTTGACGAGCCCACATCGGGGCTTGATCCCATCATTGCCTCGGTCATCACGAAGCTGATCAAGGACCTGAACAGGCTCCTGGGCATCACCTGTATCGTTGTGACCCATGCCGTTGACGAAGCAATGAGAATCGCCGACAAGATCATTCTGCTCTATCGCGGAAAGGTCCTTGCTGAGGGAACGCCGCAGGAGATACGGGAGAGCGCTGACCCGCTGGTCCAGCAGTTCATCACCGGCAGCCCTGACGGGCCGATCTCGTTCCATGCATCGAGCAGGGATTTCCGGGACGATCTTTTGGTGGGGTAGAAGAGGTATACATGGAATACAGCCGTTCCGAGATACGGGCAGGGGCCTTTCTGCTCCTTGGTTTCGTGGTGCTGACGATGATGGTGTTCACGGTCAGCGACCTGGAGAGCATCTTCCGCAAAAAGCGGGAGGTCCGGGTGCTGTTCAACTATAGCGACGGCATCGAAAAGAACGCGCCGGTGCGGTATTCCGGCACCAAGGTCGGAAAGGTAAAGGAAGTGCGCGTTGCTTCCGAGTACGGCGACAAGGTAGAGGTCAGGCTGAGCGTCTATCAGGGCACGGTCGTGAAGCAGGACACGCGGGCAGCCATCAAGACCCTCGGCATTGTGGGCGGCAAATATGTGGAATTGAGCGCAGGATCGCCGACAGCCGCGCCGCTGGCCGACGACGCGGTCCTGATGGGCGAAGAGTCCCTCAAGCTGGAAGACCTTACACGGATCGGTCATGCCGTGGCCTTGAAGCTCAAGAGCATCGCTGAGAACCTGGACAAAATGCTGGGCGACCCGGCCATTGCGAGATCCCTTAAGGCAACGGTCAAGAATCTCGAAGAGGTAACGGGAAACGTCAAGGTCATGACGGCCAACAAGGAGGATGTCGCAGCAAGTCTTAAAAAACTTCCTGATCTGATCACCAAGCTCGACGAGAGCGCCGGCAATCTCAAGGCTCTGCTCGAAAAGAGCGACAAGCTGGTCGGCGAGAACCGGAAGAACATTGATGCTACGCTCGAGCATGTCGAGGAGATGACCAGGAACCTGAAGGATGCCACGGAGGAAGTAAAGAAGCATCCGTGGAAACTGCTGAGAAAACCGTAGGAAACGTGGAATGCGGAATGCGGATTGCGGATTGCGGTATGGATTTCTTTGAGGCGTTGCGCCACTGTGGCAGCTTTGGTAGTGGTCGTCATGAGAGTGGCTTAGAATTCAGGATTTGCAGGAGCGATAATGTCGATTCAGGCAATTAAAGGCGTCAAGGACATCCTTCCGTCGGACATGCCCGCGTGGCAGCATCTGGAGGCCGTGGCTGGCGGGCTTTTCGAGGATTACGGATTTCAGGAGATCCGCGTACCCATCTTCGAGTTCACGGAACTGTTCGCCCGGAGTATAGGCGCGTCAACGGACATCGTGGAAAAGGAGATGTATACGTTCGAGGACCGGGACGGCAAGAAGATCACGCTCCGCCCCGAGGGTACAGCGGGCGTTGTTCGCGCCTTCATAGAGCATAAACTGTATGCCGACCGTCAGCTCACGAAGCTGTCATACCGGGGGCCCATGTTCCGGCACGAGCGGCCGCAGAAGGGCAGGTTCCGCCAGTTCTATCAGATCGGCGTCGAGGCGCTCGGCAGCGACCATCCCCATGTGGATATCGAGGTCATTGCCATGCTGCATGAGCTGTATGCGCGGCTCAAGATCAACGGGCTGGTCCTGCAGATCAACTCCCTTGGCGATAAAGAATGCCGCGACACCTATCGCGCAGCGCTTAAGAACTATCTGGCCACGAGGCTTTCCACCCTTTGCGCTGACTGCCAGCGACGCTATGAAACGAACCCCCTGCGGGTCCTTGATTGCAAAGTGGACTCCGAGAAGTTCGGCGATTCTCCCGTGATGCTCGATCATCTCTGCGGCCCTTGCGCTTCTCATTTCCAGACCGTTGAGTCCGGGCTCAGAACGCTCGGCATTCCCTTCGAGGTAAATCCGCGTCTGGTGCGGGGGCTCGACTATTACAGCCGCACGACCTTTGAACTGGTCATGGGCAATGCAGGAGCGCAGAACACCGTAGCTGCCGGAGGCCGTTATGACGGCCTGGTGAAGGAGATCGGGGGGCCGGCATCGCCGGGGATCGGGTTTGCCCTGGGTGTTGAGCGGACGGTCTCACTTATGGACCTGGACGGTCTGAAGCCGCGGACTGCTGCAGTGTATGTGGCTGCGCTGGGCGAAGAGGCGGTGAAGAAGCTGATGCCAATGATCAATGACCTTCGGCTGTCAGGCGTCGCGGTAGAGACCGATTATGCCGGCGCCAGCCTCAAGAGCCAGATGAAAAAGGCCGATAAGTCAGGCGCCCCGTTCACGCTCATTGTGGGCGAGCAGGAAATGGCGCAGGGGAAGGCCGTGCTGCGGAACATGCAGACAAAAGAGCAGGTGGAGATCGCCCTGAAGAACATTGTTGAGAAGCTAAAAGAAATCGTTGGACACGGATAAGGGCGGAAAGAACGGATATGAGGCAGAGATTAAAGTGTTCAATCCGTATTTTCCGTGCAAATCCGTGTCCCATTCGCGTTAGGAGCATTTTGTGAAAATTGGCGTCATTTCCGACACCCACATACCCTCCGTATTTAAGTCCCTTCCACCAAAAGTGTTCGAAGTATTCAAAGGCGTTGATCTCATCCTGCATGCCGGAGACATCGTCGCGCTGTCCGTGCTTGACGAACTGGAGGCCATTGCGCCTGTTGAGGCGGTGGCAGGGAACATGGACGGTCTGGAAGTCCATCAGCAACTGCCGGCAAAGAAAGTGCTCAGCCTGGGGCGGTTCCGCGCAGGCCTGATCCACGGCAAGTACCGGATCGACGAACAGCGGCAGCGCATACGGCAGGAGTTCGATGATGTTGACCTCATCGTATACGGCCACTCGCATACGCCCTTCTGGGGCAGGGAGAACGGCCTGTATTTCCTGAATCCCGGCAGCCCCACGGATACGCGTCATGCGCCCTATAATTCAGTCGCGATCCTGGAAGCCGGGACTGATCTGATGTCCCATATCATAAGGCTGTGAACCGTCCCTTTGGGGAATAGTACCGTCGCAGGAAGGGTAATAATACCTTGACTCAGATTCATTCTCTGCTATTATTCGTGTATACTAACGTTGCAGAATAACCAAATAGCAACGACCTTGAAAGGAGAACTATCATGAAGAAGCTTCTGGTTCTGGCAGTTCTGGCAGCAGCGCTCATCGCCACACCGGCGATGGCGAAGGAAGGGCCGTACTTGGGTATTGGATTGACACATGTTAATATTGGTGGTGATGATTGGTTTGATACGGTCGAACCTGCAGTCGGGTTGGAGCTAAGATTTGGATATAATTTTGGTTCGATTGCCTTAGAAGGCAATTTAATCAGCTCATCTCATAATGATACTGCCGCCGGCTGGAGTGACGGTGATTTCAGAGCATTGAGCATAGACTTACGGCTCTCTTTTTCCCAAGAGCATGACCCCACGCAAGTTTACTTTTTAGCAGGTCTTGGTGCATATTCTTTTGATCAGGAGCCTCTCGGAGAACTTACGGGCAACGGCTTTAACCTCGGAGCTGGCGTTGAACATTTTTTTAACGAACAGGTAGCGCTTGATCTGCGCGGAGTCTATCGGTTTATTGACTATGATGAGCTCGAAGGGTTTACCGTTTCACCTTCACTCGATGGTAATACGTTCACGCTCGGCGCTGCGCTCAATCTTCACTTTTAGGTTGCGCAGCTCGTCACAAAGTGAATCAAACTCATCACGCCTGGCTTCCTCTCGGGAGGCCAGGCTTTTTTGCGTCTAACGGCCTTTTTGCATCATGTGCGTTCCCTTCCAATAGATTCTTTCGCAATTGTTACACAGCATAAAATCATTCTTCATTCGATATACATGCTCAGGCACGCGATCACGGACCATCTGCCTGCTGATCCTGGCAAGCAAAGCATTGCACACAGAACACCTGGTCAATATGTCCGGTCCCGGTGCGAGGCCGAGGGCGTCGATCACCTGACGGATCTGCTCTCGGGGGTCATCGCTTTTGATGAAGAGGTTGTTTTTGGCGGTAGGGCGTCTGGCGAGTGCTGTGTCGCGGGTGAGGATGGTGCGGCCCTGTTCGAGGGATCGGCCGATGACCTCGTTGTCATCAAACGAGGGGTCGTACAGGACGTCGTAGCCCAGGAGGCGGAGGCGTTTCGCGAGCTTCCCGAGCATGGCATCGGCGATGAACTTCATGTTTCACCACGAAGGGATGAGCATATTAACCACGGATGAACACGGCTTGACACTGATTCAAGCTAAACGCATATCGGCGCTTTACTATTTACATAATTCACTGAATTCCGGGTCAAGCCCGGAATGACGACATCTTTGTTCGAAGTTTTCAGCTGTAAACTCGCATGATCCGGACGTGCTGTTTTTCCCGTGTGTATCCGTGTTCATCCGTGGTTACGAAAAGCGTTTTAATCGAAGTGAGTTAGTCACCACGCTCACGGAGCTGAACGCCATGGCAGCCGAGGCGAACATGGGATTCATCAGTATCAGGAAGAACGGATACAGGGCTCCGGCGGCTATGGGGATGCCGATCACGTTGTAGAAAAAGGCCCAGAAGAGGTTCTGCTTGATGGTCTTCATGGTCCTTCGCGACAGCCGCATGGCGTCGGCCACAACGCGCAGGTCGTCCTTGATGAGCGTCACGTCCGAGGCTTCGATGGCCACGTCCGTTCCCGTGCCGACGGCAATTCCCACGTCGGCCTGGGTCAGCGCGGGAGCGTCATTGATACCGTCGCCGACCATGGCCACGATGCGCCCTTCCGCCTGGAGCTTCTTGACCGTGTCCATCTTGTCCTGGGGCAGCACCTCGGCAAGCACCCGTGAAATGCCCAGTTCAGCGGCAATGGCCTCTGCGGTCCGGCGGTTGTCGCCGGTCAGCATCACCACCTCGAGGCCAAGGGACCGGAGCTTACTTACGGCCTCTTTCGAATGTTCCTTCGGCGTGTCAGCCACGGCTATGATGCCCGCGGCCGTGTCATCCACTGCCACGAACATGGGCGTCTTGCCATGGGCGGAAAGATCATCTGCAGTCGATGCAAAGGCATTGAAGGCAATCTTCCTGTCCGCCATCAGCCTGGCATTCCCGAGAAGGACTTTCCGTCCCTTTACAACGGCGCTGATGCCGTGTCCCGGCAGGGCCTCGAACTCATCAGGCGATTCAAGTGAGATGTCCGGTCCGATCGCCGCTTTGACAATGGCCTCGCCAAGGGGATGCTCCGAACCTTTTTCCGCGGAGCCGGCGTAAAAGAGGAGGTCCGATTCGCTCATGCCTTCCCTGATGATGTCCGTCACCTGCGGTTCTCCGCGGGTGAGCGTGCCGGTCTTGTCAAGCACGATGGTATTGATCTTCTGCGCCCGTTCCAGACTTTCCGCGTTCTTGAAGAGCACTCCCTGTTCAGCGCCTTTGCCGGTGCCGACCATGATGGCCGTGGGCGTGGCGAGCCCCATGGCGCAGGGGCAGGCAATGATCAGCACGGCGATGAAATTCAGGAGGGCAAAGGTGAAGCGCGCGTCCGCGGGTCCGGCAACGTACCAGATGCCGAAGGTGATCAGTGCGATTGACATGACCGCAGGCACGAAGATGCTCGAAATATAATCGGCCAGCCGCTGGATCGGCGCTTTGGACCCCTGGGCCTCCTGGACCATGCGGATGATCTGGGACAGCATCGTGTCCTTGCCGACCTTGACGGCCTCAAAGGTAAACGTGCCCGTGCGATTGATGGTGGCTCCGATAACGGCATCGCCCGTCTTTTTTTCCACGGGCAGGCTCTCGCCGGTGAGCATGGACTCGTCGATCGATGAATAGCCGGTTCTGATCACTCCGTCCACGGGGATCCGCTCGCCCGGACGGACGATGATCATGTCACCCGCCTCCACATCTTCGATCGGAATGTCCTCCTCCCGGCCTTCACGCTGGACCCTGGCAGTGCGCGGCTGCAGGCCCATGAGCTTCTTGATCGCTTCGCCGGCCCGGGTCTTGGCGCGGACTTCCAGATACTTGCCGAAGAGGATGAGCGTAATGATGACGGCGGCCGTGTCGAAGTAGGCGCCGCTGTGCACGCCCTGGGCTTCGAAGAAGGAGGGAAAAAAGGTAAGCGCAGTGCTGTAGCCATAGGCCGCGGAAGTGCCGACCACGACAAGGGTGTTCATGTTCGTGCTGCCGTGCCTGAGCGATGCCCAGGCGTTCTGATAGAAGTGCCGTCCTGCCCAGAACTGGACGGGCGTGGTCAGCAGGAACAATGCATACCACATGGCCTGTTTCGGCACGATGGTGATGAAGGGCATCATGTCCTGAAAGCTGCCGATGAGCACCAGGGCGGACAGGATCGCGCTGACGGTCAGCTTTGTCTTGAGCTCTGCAAGTTCCTTTTCGCGGGCCTCTTTTTCAATATCCAGCGCCGACCGGCCCTCGATCTGCTGCGGGAGCCGGAAACCCGCCTTTTCCATGGCCCTGCGCAGGTCCCGCAGCCCAAGCTGGGAGGGAACGTATTCGATCGTCACGGTCTGGGCTCCCGCAGTGACCGTTGCCTTGAGTACGCCGTCAAGCCTCTCGACGGCAGTCTTCAATTCCTTTTCGCGGGAAATGTCGAGATCGATGATGGGGATGGTGACCGTCTCGGTCACCGGGGTGTAGCCCAGTTCGTTGATCGTCTCGATGAACCGGCCCAGTTCCACCAGTGCCGGGTCGAATTCAACGACCGCCTTCTCGTTGGCGTAGTTCACATTGGCGTTCCTGACACCCGTGAGCTTGGAGATGTCCTTCTGGATAGCAGCAGCGCAGTTCACACAGGTCATGCCTTTGACGGGGATCACGGCTTTTTTGGTTTCCATGCGGCATTCTACCACGAAGGAGTGATGGCAAGAAGGGGAAAATGAGCAGAGAGCAGAGAGCAGAGAGCAG
>JBBIHD010000015.1:0-21060 GCA_037447195.1 Nitrospirota bacterium
CAAGCGCGGTCAAAATAGTGAGAATTTGAACGCAACTGCGGAACTTGGGTTAACTATTTGAATTATCCATGGCCAAATGCTTTTTTAGGTTTATCCGCTGTTCCGGATTTTATCCGTGTCCAAATGCGTTTCAGCTTCTTCTACTCTTCGTGCATGATGCGTATCTTCTGCTTCGGAAAGATCAGGTCGGGATTTGCGATCTTGTTGTCCTTGGCCACCCGGGGATAATTGAAGGGATTGCCCGTGAAGCGCTTGCTGATATGCCAGAGCGTGTCCCCCTTTTTCACCTCATAGACCTCGGTATCCATCACACTCCCCTTCGGCACTTTCAGGACGAGAGGCTCATCAATTTCTGCCTTTGGCGCGGCGCCCTGTGTGCCGACAGCAGCAGGCTCTTCCCGCACTGCCTGCTCCTTCGGAGCTTTGCGGGTATCACCAAGCAGATAAAAGAGCGCGATAAGCGCCGCAGCGATCAGCACGACCACGAGCCTGCTCTTTTTTGGACGCGGCTCCTCTGCAGCCGGTACCGGGACAGCCCGTGATGCGGCGGCAGGTGCCGGCAGTTCCTGCTCCCGCCGGACTTCCCGGATCACGGTCTCCTCGGCAACGGCTCCGCGAACGCCTTCAGCTGCCTGTTCTTCCCTGCCTGCTTCACTGACTGCAGCCTCTCCTGCCGTGGCGATGGTCTCGGCCTCCTGCACTACCGCTTCTGCTTCCTGCCGGGCACGTTCCTCTTCTGCAAGGCGAAGCCGCTCAGCCTCCTCTGCTTCTGCACGGGTTTCTGCTTCCCGCCGGGCAAGCTCTATGCGCTCAGCCTCTGCGCGGGCCTCTGCCTCAAGCCGCTCGCGTTCTTCCGCTTCCTGCCTGAGCCCTTCTTCCTCAGCCTGCTGACGCGCTGCTTCTGCTGCGCGCTCCCGCTCCTCGGCCTCCTGCCGGGCCTGGACCTCGGCTGCAATGCGCTCCTGCTCTGCAGCTTCCTGCCGGGCACGCTCCTCCTCTGCAAGGCGGAGCCGCTCAGCCTCTTCCTGAGCTGCGGATTCCCGGGCGGCGATACCTGCCTGCTCCGCCTCTACAGTGACTTCTTCTGCGGAAGGGGCCTCTGCTTCCTGACCGGTCGGCGGCTCCTCTTCTGCCGTCATAGGCGCAGCGTCCGTGTCGGTCGCTGCGGCCCCCTTCGCAGCCGGCGCAGACAGCACCGGCTCTCCGACGGCATAGTCCTCAGGCAGCAGCGCGGGCACGATCTCCGCGGGCGCTTCCTCCATCTCTTTTGAAAGCGCGCCCAGGAAGCTTTTGACCAGGGTCAGGTCAAAGTGCACGGCCAGCGCCTCGACGTTCAGGATCAATCGCACCACGTCCCGGTCGGGATAGCATCCATAGACGACGGAATGGGGCAGCACGATCGGCACCGCCCGCTGCTGATCCAGGGGCAATCGACGTTCGCCATAATAGGACTCCGTTATGACCAGGGCCCGGAAATCGCCGTTGCGCACCACGAGCAGCTTCCATTCCGGTTGAGCAAGCGAACGCCTGCCGAAGACCGTTGCAAGGTCGAGCACAGGCAGAAGTTCGCCCTGGTGCTCGGCCACGCCTGCAACGATGGGCTGCACGTTCGGCACCGGCCTCCAGGGCTTGAGAGGCACGGCATCCTCGACCTCTGCCCTCGGCAGCGCGTGGCGGGCGCCGAGCAGCGAGAATTCGGCCACCACGACCTCTTCCGTCCGAAACTGCCCGGGAAAGGGAGAATCAGGACGATAGCGGTCAGGCAGAGGCACGCCGATGTCGTCATGGCGGGGAGACATGAGCATGCCGAGGTCGATCAGCGGCAGAAGCTCGCCCTGGCAGCGTGCGGCAGAGGGCACCCAGAGGGACTGCGCAAGCGGCGGCAGCGGTTCTATCGTGAAATCCCTGCTGAACTGCGTGCCCTTGTCGTCGTCAACGAGAAACCCGAAGGGGGCGCCGGAAAGGTCCGCCGGGATCATGGTGCTTTCCTTGCCTGCTTTCGGAAGTTTCATGCGCCGGGCAAGCCGTATGAGCGGGAATACCTTCCCGTCGTGGTGAGCAATGCCCTTCACATAGGGCGGAATAAGGGACAGCTGCGTGATCCGGCCCGGCGGGAAAGATTCATCCTCCAGCCCCGCTGCCGGGGCCGCAAAGACCTGCTCCCCTGTGCTGAAGACGCGAAGGCTCTTTACTGACCCCGTGTCAGCAGGCGATGCGGAAGGAACGACGAACTCAGCCACCGCCGGCTCCCGGTCCGCTTTCTGTATCCTGCCGAAAAGAGCGCTGATATTGATGACCGGAATGAGCGCTGCTGCATGAAGAACGCAGGAATCAACGACAGCGGTCTTCAGGTATTCGGGCATGGGCAGGACGCTCTCCGGGGCGGACTCGACGCGGCTGATCCGGTCCTCGACCACGAAGCCGGCGACCTTTTCCTGGTCCGACATCATCAGGAGCCGTGCAGGCACGTCGCGCCCCAGGGGCGGAAGACCGAGGCAGACCGCCAGGTCCGCGAGCGTGACCGTGCGGTCGTCAAGAATGGACATGCCGGCGATGCAGGCAGGGCTGAGCGGAATGCGGTGAATGCCCGGAACATCCCGGACAGCGACGATCTCATCTTCCACAGACCGTATCGAGTATCGGCCATTGACAGGATCAGCAGTTGTCTCATAGAGTTAAATTGTGCTTCCAAAGTCGCATTTTGTCAAGGGCAGGTCTATAATGAATTACAAATTACAACGACATGGCCATGCACATACGGACTGGGGCTCGTGAGCAGCTGTTCAAGCGGCCGAGGATGTCAGCGAATACCTAATTGAACGCGCCCTTCGCGCTTACGCTATCCAATACGTTTTGACCCAATAAACAATGATCGCCCGGTATATAAAGAAGCCAAGAATCAGCCCAATGAACGCATAGGCAAATATCGCCGATGCCGGTGCGGCAAGCACCACCAGCGTTGCGGAGCCGACCCAGGCTGCTTGGGACAGAACATGAATAAATGCTCTGATTATGACGCTGCGCCTGCAGACGCTGCACGTCAACCGGTAAAATGGAAAAAAAAACGAACAGAAATTCTGCAGAATGGAATGGATGATGACAATAGGGGCACAGCAGGTACTGCCATTGAAATAATGAATGTCCTTTTTCAACCCTTTTACCAGACATATCACGCGCCTTTATGCATTCGCCCCGCCGTCTCGTCAGGCGCCTACGCTGCCGTTCCGAGGCTTTACAGATGATCCTCTTAACATCATGGGAATATGCTTGATTAACAGGAACAGGAGCACAAGAAGGAACATCGCAAGGGCTCCGAACAAAAACGCGAGACCCCATTGCTCCTGCGCAATCTTCCGGAATGTTGCCTGGCCAAGCCCGATTGCCATGATAAACAGAAAGCCTGCATAGATCAGAGCCGCCCAGCCAAGAACGCGGCCCATACGACTATTGGCACGGGAAATGGATTCCATATACGCTGAGACATCCCGGCCTTTCTTCTGCATCTGGGCAAGCACTGCCAAGGCAGCTGCTACATTCGCCTGCGGAACCTGCACATAATACAGGGTCGGCATCCATTCAAGACCCACGTGGACCTCATCAACGCTGAACAGGATGCCGGCTTCCTCAAGAAGACGCCGGATGTGGTTCAGATTGTCTTCATCCGTACTGATGCCGATGCATCGTTTTTCACGAGAGACATACTCCTCAATCCTGATCGGCAGGCCCAGGGAGGCGAAGGTACTATTGATCTTTTCATAGACTGCCTGGACATCGTGAACGATTTCGTACATGCTTCACGCCTCCCCATGCGGCCACGCCGATCCAGCTACCCCATCCCCACCATGCGCTTGGCCGAGATCACCGTGTTCTTCATCAGGATAGCGATGGTCACGGGACCCACGCCGCCGGGAACAGGCGTGATGAGCGAGGCCTTCTTCGCTACAGGACCGAAATCAACGTCACCCACGGTCTCGCCGCTGTCCAGGACATTGATCCCGATATCGACGACAACGGCCCCCTCCTTCACCATATCGGCCCTGATCAGCCCTGTCCTGCCCGTGGCCGTGCAGAGGATGTCGGCCTTGCGTGTTTCAGCGGCCAGGTCCGCTGTCTCGCGGTGGCAGACGGTGACCGTGGCTTCCCTGGCCAGCAGCATCATGGCGAGGGGCTTGCCAACAGCAAGGCTCTTTCCCACGACCACGGCCGTCTTTCCCTTGGGATCAATGCCGTGGTGCTCGAGCATGCGCATCACGCCATAGGGCGTGCAGGGCAGAAAGGTGGAACGCACGGCAAGCGTAAAATCCGGCTCAAAGAGCTGGGCTGTCGATTCATCGGCCGACAGCCTGCCGACGGAGATGGAGCCCTGGCCGTCCACGTCCTTTTCAGGCGCAATGGCATTCATCACCTTCCGCGCGTCGAGATGGCGCGGCAGGGGCAGAAAGACCAGTATGCCGTTGACGCGCTCGTCGTTGTTCAGCGTCTTGAGCAGGTTCAGGATCTCGTTCAGCGTGGAGGCCTCGGGAAGCGTATGGTTGAAAATATCAATGCCCGCCCGGACCGCGGCGCTCTGGATGGCCTGATAATACAGGTACGATGATTTGTCCTGCCCCACCAGGATCAGGGCTAGCCCGGCGCGGATGCCGATCTTGCCGAGGCGGCTCGTCTCTTCCTTCACTACCTTGATGATCCTGCAGGAAATGTCATGCCCTTTCATGAACTGCGCCATACACCCTCCTGATCCGGACAGGCCCCGATAGAGGCATAACCTCACAGGGGACAGGCCGGAATGGTAAATTCTGATTTGAAAGGTTTACTCTGAAGACTTCGCCTGCTAAAATCGCCGGTCCTTCTTCAGTTCCGCTTCAAAATCCGCCACCTGTGCTGCAGTCTCATCGCTGCTCCATTTCAGCACCCGGCCCGCCGCGTCGGCCATCTTTCCTGCCTGCTGCAGGCCGCGCGAGGCAGTGGTCCCGATCTGCATCCTCCGGAGAATGATGTCCTGCAGGGTCCGCGCGCCTTCTTCCTGCACGCTGTAGACGACCTGGGCATAGATGTCCCGGCTGTCGCCGGAAATGGGGGCGCCGAGGCGCTCATCGCCCCGGACCAGGTCAAGCACCCGCCCGGCCCGGGACCCGTAGAGGGAAAGAAGATGCTCCACGGTCCGGGCATCAACGGCGTATTTCGCCGACAGTTCAGGCACGCCTTCCTTCCGGTATTCCTCGTAGGCCGTCGGCAGGCTTCCCGGCAGGGGGGAGGTGTCTGTTTCGCACGGGGCGCGGCGGCCAAGGACCCGGCAGACGGCATCCACGGCGTCCTTGGCCATGTTGCGGTAGGTGGTGTATTTCCCGCCCGCGATGGTGATGATCCGCCCCTCCCTGCCCTCGGCGATCACCCGGTGTTTGCGGGATATTTTTGATTCGCTGCGTCCGGCAAAGGCAAGGGGCCGTATGCCCGCATAGGTGTACAGGATCGATTCGCGCGTCATGCCGAGACCGGGAAGTATCCGCGCGCTCTCGGTCAGCAGGTAGTCCACGTCATCTGCCCCGGCGCGCACCTCGTCAAGGTCGCCGCTGTAGTTCGTATCTGTAGTGCCGATGAGGGACAGATCGCCGAAGGGAACGATGAAGAACATGCGCCCGTCGCGGGAATTGACAAAAAGCGCCTGGTCCGTCAGCTTCGGCAGCACCAGGTGGATGCCCTTGGTTGGATGGATGACCTTCCTGCCGTCGACGCCGCCGGCGCGCCGCACGCTGTCGATCCAGGGTCCCGCTGCGTTCACCAGGACCTGCGCGCGGAATTCGGCCTGCTCGCCGGTGATGCTGTCCCTGGCCGAGACGACCACCCCCCCGTCAACAGGCGCGATCCGTTCCACGGTGCGGTGATTAAGCACGCGCGCGCCTGCCTCCCGCGCCGAGATGATGTTCTCGATCACGAGCCGTTCGGGCATGAGGATCTGGTGGTCGTAGAACAGGGCGCTGCCCTTGAGGCCGTCATGATTCAACCGCGGCTCGAACCGGAGCGTTTTCTCCCTTCCCGAGGTGAAATAATGGGGCACGTCCTTTTCATGGGACAGAAGATCATACAGGTGAATGCCCATGGCTATCACGAGCCGGCCGTGGGCGTCCTGCTTATAGATGGGTATGACGATGGGCAGGGGCCGGACAAGATAGGGCGCAAGCCGCCGGATGATCGCCCGCTCGCGAAGCGACTCGGCAACCAGGTCCATCTCGAAATTCGCCAGGTACCGCAGCCCGCCGTGGATCAGGCGGGTGGTCTTGGAGCTTACGCCTGAGGCATAGTCGCCCTTCTCGAGCAGGAGCGTCGAGAGGCCCCGCAGCGCAGCGTCGCGCGCCACGCCGGCGCCGGTGATCCCGCCGCCCACGACGATGAGATCAAGAACAGCGGGTGGGGCCTTTGGAGCGGGAACGGACATAGGGTCCTCCTTGGCTGGCTATCGCGGCGTGGTTCCCCGGCCCCGAATGCATTATTTCTTCACTTCATCCAGAACAGCCTTTAATGACGAAGGTGTGTTGGTGTAGATCCCGTCCACACCCCAGGAAATGAACTTTTTCATCTCCGACGCATCATCCACGGTCCAGACATAGACCTTGATCTTCTGCTCATGGCAGGCCGTGACCAGCTCTTCGGAGACCGTCTTCCGTCTCAAGCTGATGATGCCGTAGCCTTTGGCCCGGTACGCTTTGACCTCCGGTGCGGAAAAGGAGTCGAATATTCCGGCCGTAGCAAGGCTCGGCAGCACCCTCCGCGCGTCGATGACCTCGCGCTCCTGAAAGGACGAGCACAGGAGCGGTCCCCGGTAGGCTGACCCGGCCAGGTGGGCGGCGCAGAGTGCCCCTGCGCCGTCGCTCTTGATCTCGATGTTCAGGCCTGCTTTTCCCGCCACCAGCGCCAGGACATCGGAAAGCAACGGCACCGGCTCGCCGTTCTTCAGCCGCAGCGCCGCGATAACGCCCGACTCCGCCTGCTCGATGTCGATGTTGCCTTCAGCGGTCCTGCCCGTCTCCCTGTCGTGCATGAGGTAGAGGCGATTGTCCCGGCTCTTCCGGATGTCTACCTCGATCATATCTACGCCGAGGGAAAGGGCAAGGCGGACGGCTTCCATCGAATTTTCGAGTGCGCGGGAGGAATCTCCCCGGTGGGCAATCACGAGCGGACGCGGCATGCCTCAATTATACTGGATTTTTCCGATTTCGCAACGTGGATCAGCGAACAAAAGCAGTGGCATTTCGCCCCCCCTTCCGGTACAATTGCGCCATGAGGGCATCAGTGAAACGCATCCTGTTCTGGAAGGTCCTGTTCGTCCAGGTCGTGGTCATCGCCTTTGCGCTGGCGCTCTTCGGGGCCTACCAGGCAGGAGCGATCAGGAGCTTCTGCATTGTCGTGCTGCTGCCGCTGCTCGTTTCCGCGGTCCTGTCAGGCATCGTCTACTGGTCCATGCGGAAAAAGCTCGAAACCCTCTCCCGGTTCACCCGCGCCATGGCCGAGGGGGAGTTCCAAAGCCGTCTCATCGTGAACCGGCGGGACGTCACCCATCGCCTGAAGGACGAACTCAACACCATGGCCGAATCCCTTGCAGCCCGCTTCCGGGATATGCAGGGCCGCTTGACCACCCTGGAACTGGCCCTGGCGGGCATGGCGGACGGCGTCCTGATCCTGGACCCCGCCGGCAGGGTCGTCTTTGCCAATGAGGCATTGCGCGCCCTCTTCGGCGTTTCCGGAGACATTGACGGCAGACCCTTTCTGGAGGCTGTGCGCCACCACGGTCTGTCCACGCTGATCAACCGAACCATGCAGGAGCAGCTCCCCCTGGCCGGGGAACTGGAGCTGCTCTTCCCCCGAAGAGCATTCATTGCGGCGACCATCCTGCCCATTATCAGGGAGTCCATGCGCGAAGACGTTCAGCTCGGAACGGCCGTAATCATCCGGGACATCACGAAGATACGGGACGTGGAGCGTGTGAGAAGGGATTTCGTGGCGAATGTCTCGCACGAGCTCAAGACGCCCATCGCCGCCATCCGGGGCTTCGCCGAGACCCTGCTGGACGGCGCCATGAACGACAAGGAGTCGGCGGCTGGATTCCTCGGCATCATCCAGAGCCATGCGGCCAGGCTGCAGCGACTCGTGGACGACCTGTTGACGCTCTCCCGGATCGAGCTGGGTGCAGTGTCTTTCTCGATGGCCTCGCATGAGGCGGCCCCGCTGATCGAGGAAGCCGTACAGCTCATGCGGCCCCAGGCTGACGCCAAAGAGGTGGAGATCACCGTCAGGACCGAACCCGGCCTGCCGCAGGTCCATGCCGACCGCGACCGGATCGCCCAGGTGCTGCTGAACCTGCTGGATAATGCGGTGAAGTTCACTCCCACCGGCGGCGCCGTGTGGGTGATAGCGAGAAAAGCTGAAGAGCGAGCGGCAGAAAAACGCGCCGCTGGGAGAGAGACCGCGCCATCTCAGCATCCCCTTGCAGCCGCTTCAGGAGAGGCGATCGAGATCACCATCGAAGACTCGGGCCCCGGCATCCCCCCGCAGCTCATTCCCCGGCTGGGCGAGCGGTTCTACCGCGTCGATCCCGCCCGGTCCCGGGAGCTTGGCGGGACCGGCCTGGGGCTCGCTATCGTAAAGCATCTGCTGCAGGCCCACGGATCTTCCCTGGCCATCGAAAACGCGCGGCGCGGCGGAACGATCGTCAGCTTTCGTCTATCGGCTTCCCCGTCACCTTCTCGATGATCCTGTCCGTGATGGTCTTGATGTGCCCTGCAATGCCCTTTTCCGGCCTCTCCGGCGCCGCGACCTTGTAGATCTTGAGCTTGATGGCAGCAAGCTGCTCCAGCGCCGCAACTTCTCCATGCTTGAACAGGTCCCGGGGCCCGCTGAAATCGGCCCAGTGTATATGGCCGACCTCGGGCTTCACGATGAGGTCCGCCTCGCGCAGGATGATGTCATTGAGGTACACGCGGGTAACCGCGTCGGCGCGCAGGATGATGTCAAGGCCTGAACGGTCTTCAAAGGGCGCAAGGTCGCTCGAAACGTTAACGGCAATGACGATGTCGGCGCCCATGTCCCTGGCGCAGCGCACGGGCACCCGCTCCACCCAGCCCCCGTCCACGAGCAGCATGCCGTTGTCCCGTACGGGCGGGAAGATGCCGGGAAGGGAACAGCTCGCGCTGACCGCTACGCGAAGCGGACCGCTCGTATAAACGACCCGCTGTCCGTTCTGGATGTCCGTGGCAACGCAGCCAAAGGGGATCGACGTGTCTTCGATGGCGGTGTCCGGGATCAGGGGATAAATGAACTCCCGGTATTCCTCCTCGGAGATGAAGGCGGGCTTTGTTGCGGTAACGCCCCAGAAGAACCCTTTCCGCACCAGGTTCGCCATGTCGGCGAAAAACCCCTGGCGGTTGTTCGCGGGCTGCTCAAGGCGGCGGATGAACTCCAGCCTGGTCTTGCGGGACCGGAAGCTTCGCAGGAACTGCTCCACCCGGTCCATCCAGTACGCTGCGTCGGGCCGCGTTGCATAGAGGCCGCCGACGAGGGCGCCCAGGCTGGTGCCGCTGATCATGTGGATGCGGATGCCCGCGTCCTCCAGGACCTTCAGCACACCCAGATGGGCCAGGCCCCGCGCCGCGCCGCCTCCCAGTGCCAGACAGACCTTCGGTTCCATCACTGCGCCCCCGCATCATTCTAAAAACGGTAGTTGGGACACGGAAAATGCGGATAAACCAAGAGAAGGCAAATACTTTTGCTCTGAAAAGCTTTTCACCTTGCAGGTGAGTTCTTTTTCAAGTATTGACCGTAGGCTTCTCTTGACGTTATCCGATGCTCCTGATTTTATCCGTGTCCAAATGCTTTTTTCAGGATCATTGATCGCCCGCGACTACCGAATCAACTATAGCATCCGCCACTTTTCCTGTAAAGGAATTTTCGACTTCCGAGCGTTCCGGGGAAGGAATGAGACGGGCCTGCCGCGCTGGACCGCGTGATCAGACCGGCTGGTTCGGCTCCCTGCGGCGGTAGCGGACCACGAGCCAGTAGAAGCCGAAATAGGACAGGATGCCGCCCACGGCGCCGACAACGAGGGTGCCTGCCACAAAGGGCCAGAGATAGGGCTTTATGACGGTGAAGAGGTCCATGAGGCCCAGTTCGTTCCAGGCTATCTGCGGCGGGTCCACGTCAGCGCCGGTGATCACCAGGCCGAACCAGAGACAGAACCCGAAGAGCGGTATCATGGTCCAGGGATTCATTACGAGCGAAGCGGTAATGATCACGAGCTTGCTGAGGCGGAACAGCCAGGCCACGAGCAGGCAGGAAAGCAGATGGAGGCCGATCGTGGGGGTGAAGGCGATGAACACGCCGAGCCCGAAGGCCAGGGCGAGTTTCTGCGGCGGATCGTCAAGCTGCATGATGGCCCGAAGGCGGTCGCGAAAATACTTCACGTTCCCTGGTTCTCTCTTTCACCTGAAAATGCCTTTCACCTAAGCTCCTCTCCCTTGATGGGAGAGGAAATGCAAAAGGTGAGGGTGATCTTCGGGCAGCCGAGGCGCCCACAATGTTCATTCTTCCGTGTGAGCGCTGCTCATGGACGGTTCGTTGCACGATGCGCTGACGGCACCCGCCGGTGTTGCGTCAGGGCCTGCGGAAATGGTCGTACCCCTTGGGCAGAAGTTCGGTGCGCCCTCCGCCCTTCATCACGAGCACGGCGCCTTTCCTGCGCCTGATGACGCCGATCTCCGTTGCTGCAAGACCGAGCGACCGGAAGGCCTTGAGCTTCCGCTCCGGTACGGTAAAGAGCAGCTCATAATCCTCGCCGCCTGCCAGGGCGTGGTCGAGCGGCGCTGCCGCGAGCTTCCCACTGTTCTGCAGAAGGTCCGCCGAAAGCGGCAGGGCATCACCGTACACCTCGGCGCCAACGCCGCTCTCTTCGCAGATATGGAGCAGGTCCGACGACAGCCCGTCGCTCACGTCAATGAGGGCCGACGCGCAGCGCGCACGGGCCAGCATCTTCCCTTCCTCGACGCGCGGCTCCGGCCTCAGGTGCTTTCTGATCAGCCTGCCCTCTGCAGCGCCGTAGCGGACAGGGCCGGTTTTCCCGCCCTTTCGTGAGCGCTTCCGGAGCAGCGCCAGGCCGGCTGCGGAGTCTCCCAGCGTCCCCGTCACGAAGATACGGTCCCCCGGCCGCGCACCTGCGCGGGTCAGCAGCCTGTTCTGTTCCGCCTCGCCGAGCAGCGTGATGCTGACTGCCAGGTCCTTTCGCGATGCGCAGGTGTCCCCGCCGGCGATCAGGCATCGGTGGATGCGGGCCAGAGTGTCAAAACCGCGGTAGAATTCGGTGATGTCGTCGACGGAGACGGCGGGGGGAATAGCAAGGGCGACGAGGCAGAAGCGGGGAATGCCGCCCATGGCCGCAATATCGCTGATGTTCACTGCAGCGGACTTCCATCCCAGGGAGTAGGGATCGGTCAGCGCCAGGTCGAAGTGCACGCCTTCCAGCAGCATGTCAGTCGTTGCCAGAAGGGTCCGGGAGGGCGCAAGGCGGAGCGCCGCGGCATCGTCCCCGATGCCGAGAGGCATGCGCGGAGATGGACGGGAAAATGACTTCCGGATCGTGCTGATCAGGCCGAATTCGCCCAGTTCGGACAATGTCATGAAGCGTCGTCTTTCACGGGGCACGAAGGACTCCCCTCGTCAGAGGCAATGGAACCGCGGCAACGGGACCGCGGAACGGCAATCGCGGCCCCTGCCCTGGCGCCGCTCCTGTGGGGCCCCTTCGGCTTTCCGCAGTCCAGCGCGGGGTCAGTGCGTTGCCCGCGACCGTCCCGGAAGCTTCCTGGCCGTCTTGCCCTTCCGGAGCGCCGCAGCGATCACGTCGTCCATGGTCTCGACAAATACGAACTTCATCTCCTTGCGGATGTTCTTCGGGATGTCGTCCAGGTCCTTCTCGTTCTGCTTCGGGATGATGACGGTCGTGATGCCTGCCCGTTTGGCGGCAAGGGTCTTTTCCTTCAACCCGCCGATGGGCAGCACCCGGCCCCGAAGGGTCACTTCCCCTGTCATGGCCAGGTCCTTGCGCACGGGCATGTTCGTGAAGACCGATGCAAGCGCCGTGGCCATGGTGACCCCCGCCGAGGGCCCGTCCTTGGGAATGGCGCCGGCAGGAACGTGTATATGCACGTCCGTCTTGCCCAGAAGATCGTCCTGGATGCCGAGCATCTTGGAACGCGACCGGACGTAGGTCAGCGCGGCATGGGCGGACTCCTTCATCACGTCGCCCAGATGGCCCGTAAGGGTCAGGGTGCCCTTGCCGCGCATGGTCGTTGCCTCGATATAGAGGATGTCGCCGCCCGTCTCCGTCCAGGCCAGCCCGGTTACCACGCCGATCTCGTCCTTCTCCCGCTCCGTCTCGGGCAGGTACTTGACCACGCCCAGGAACTTGTGGAGGTTTGCAGGCGTTATCACGACCTGGCCGGACTCGCCCTCGGCCACCTTGCGCGCCACCTTGCGGCAGAGATGGCCTACTTCGCGCTCCAGGTTGCGCACGCCCGCTTCGCGCGTGTATTGTGCAATGACCTGGACCAGCGTCTTGTCCGGGATGTCGATGTTCTTTTCCGTGATGCCGTGCTCCTTCATCTGGCGCGGGATCAGGTAGCTCCGGGCAATGCCGAGCTTCTCCTGCTCCGTGTAGCCCGAGAGGCTGATGACCTCCATGCGGTCACGGAGCGGCGACGGTATGGGGTCGGTCATATTGGCCGTGGTGATGAACATCACGTTCGACAGGTCGTAGGGCAGACCGATATAGTGGTCGCTGAAGGCGTTGTTCTGCTCCGGATCGAGCACTTCCAGCAGGGCCGCCGAGGGGTCGCCGCGGAAGTCCGCGCCGATCTTGTCCACCTCGTCGAGCATGAACACGGGATTGTTGGACCCCGCCGTCTTGATCCCCTGGATGATCCTGCCGGGCAATGCGCCCACGTAGGTCCTGCGGTGGCCCCGTATCTCCGCTTCGTCGCGCACGCCTCCCAGGGAAATGCGGACGAACTCGCGGCCCAGGGAGCGCGCAATGGACTTGCCGAGCGAGGTCTTCCCCACGCCCGGAGGCCCCACGAAGCACAGGATCGGCCCCTTCATCTTGTCCTTCAGCTTGCGCACCGAGAGATACTCGATGATCCGCTCCTTCACCTTCTCCAGGTCGTAGTGGTCCTCATCGAGGATCCTGGCCGCGGCCTTGAGATCAAGGTTGTCCTTCGTGGACTTGCTCCAGGGGAGCTCCGAGAGCCATTCGATATAGGTCCTGGTCATGGAGGCCTCGGCGGCGTCGGGATGCATCCGCTCCAGCCTCCGGAGCTGCTTCTCGGCCTCCTTCTCGGCCTTCTCGGGCAGCTTCGCCGCCTTGATCTTGTCGCGCAGCTCCCGCATGTCCTCGGAGCGGTCGTCCGTATCTCCCAGCTCGCGCTGGATGGCCTTGAGCTGTTCGCGCAGGAAGTATTCCCGCTGCGTCTTGTCGATCTCGCCGCGCACGTCCGCCTGGATCTTCTGCTGCATGGACAGCAGCTCGATCTCCTTGCCCAGGGCCTCGTTGATGCGCTTGATCCGCTGGACCGGGTCGGTGATCTCCAGGGTCTCCTGGGCCTGCTCCACCTTCAGCCCCATGTTCGCCACGGCAAGGTCGGCCAGTTTGCCGGGGTCGTCCACGTTCTCGATGACCACCATGATGTCGGGAAGGATCACCTTGCCGAAGGAGACGAGCTTCTCGAGCTGTTCCTTCACGTTCCGCATGAGGGCTTCGGTCTCGATGGAGACCAAGGCGGGCGGCTCGGGAAAATGCTTGATCTCGACCTGGTAGAAGGGCTCCTTCTGGAGGAACTTGACCGTCCGGGCCCGGGCAACGCCCTGGACGAGGATCTTGATGCGCCCGTCAGGCAGCTTGAGCATGCGCATGATCACGCCCACCGTCCCCATCGTATAGAGGTCCGAAGGCGACGGATTCTCCACGTTCACGTCCTTCTGGGAGGTGAGAAAGATCATCCGGTTGCCCTCGAGGGCCACCTCGATGGCCTTGATGGACATCTCGCGCCCCACGAAGAGGGGCAGCACCATGTAGGGGAACACCACGATGTCCCTGATGGGGAGCAGCGGAAGCTTCCGGGGGATCTCGATGGACTGCTGAAGGTCCGTCTGTTTAATCTCTGTTTTAGCCAAACCGTCCTCCTCGCTGCCAGTGCGGAATAGTCAGATTATACCGTTTTTCCGGGGAACACGCAACAGCCCCTGACGGTCGCCGCCGGACCGATGTTCGGGGCCCGCTGCCCGGCCCCTGGTCAGATCTTGAGCGACCGGAGATAGGCTTTGAATGCATCGCCGAACTCTTCGTTCCGCAGCCCGAACTGGACCGTGGCTTTCAAGAAACCAAGCTTGTCTCCGGCATCGTGCCGGTCGCCTTTGAACAGATAGGCATAGACCGGCTGCGTTTCCATCAGCAGCCTGATCCCGTCGGTGAGCTGTATCTCCCCTCCCTTGCCCGGCTCGGTGCGGTCCAGCGCGGGGAATATCTCGGGGGTAAGGATGTACCTGCCGATGATGGCCAGGTTCGACGGCGCGTCCTCGGGGGCGGGCTTTTCCACCACGCCGCGCACCTCGAACACGCCGTCGTCGATCTGCCTGCCGTCGATCACGCCGTACTGGCGGACTTCGGACCGGGGCACTTCCTGGATCGCCAGGACCGACGCGGGGTATTTCCGGTGCACCTCCATCATCTGCTTCAGCGCAGGCACTTCGGAATCGATGATATCATCGCCCAGCAGCACGGCAAAGGGGTCGTTGCCCACCACCCGCCGCGCCGTCAGCACGGCATGGCCCAGGCCCAGGGCCTTCTTCTGGCGCACATAGCAGAAGGTCACGAGCTCGGCGATGCGCTGCACCTCGGTCAGGAGCGTATGCTTGCCCTTCGCCTTCAGGTCTTCCTCGAGCTCGAAGGCCACGTCAAAATGGTCCTCAATGGCCCGCTTGCCCCTGCCCGTCACGAGCACGATCTCTTCGATGCCCGAAGCCACGGCCTCCTCCACCACGTACTGGATGAGCGGCTTGTCCACCAGGGCCAGCATCTCCTTGGGCGAGGCCTTGGTGGCAGGCAGGAACCGCGTCCCGAAACCGGCAGCGGGAAATACGGCCTTGGTGATCAGCTTTGGCATTCCGGAACTCCTTTTTCATTCTTTATGTTGTAACTATTCAGCTTCTTTTCAGTTTGGAATAAGCTAAATCTGAGAAAAACCTTCAATCCGCAGATTTCACAGATGGCCGCAGATTTTAAAACCAGAATTGGGTTTGCTGTTCTCTGCGAAATCAGCGTAATCTGCGGATAAAAATGACCTGAGTAGTTACCTTTTGTTTATACATTTGCATTTTCCAATTTTCAATTTAGAATTTCCAATTCCGCCTTGTCCCGTATGAGGCTATACCTCTATCGGGGTTCATGCGGGTCTGGCTATTTGCCCGGGATCGGCATGCTGCCGAGCAGGTACTTCAGGTCATCATCATCAAAGCGGACCCCCAGGCCCGCGAACGCGCTTGCCCGGCCGGAATTCAGGAAATTGTCATACCCCGCGTTCAGGAAGACCACTTTGCTGAACTGATAGGCCAGCGAGGCCTTCATGTGCGTATTTTCGTTGCCCGGCTCGGTGCTGTTGAAGTTCCATGCATCCACGCTGAACTTGATCTTGTCGCTGAACAGGAAGTAATCGGCCCCCACGCCGCCCCGCGACTCGATCAGGCCAACGCGGGCGGCAAGGTTGCCCCACCGCTTCGCGAACATGACGCTGAAGCGAAGCCGGTCCTCGTAGGTCTCGCTCACCGTCGTTGATCCCGGCGGCGTTGCCACCACCTCGGAGCGGGTGTATTTCGCGTAAGGGTCGGAAATGATCTCCAGCACATAGTACTTGTCCATTCGCGGCTTCAGCTCCAGGGTGAAATAGCTCTTGGCATCGGGGAACATGTACTCGCTGCGGAACCCGATGATGGTCTTGGTGCGCTCGAGCCGCGCCGTCATCTCGCCGATCCCGCGGGCGGCCGTCTCGATGCTGTTGTACATGCTGTCGTCGTTCACCAGCTTGCCGAGCGTGCCTTCGCCGCGCTCCACCTTCTTCGTCGCGTTCTCGATCGATGCCAGGGCCAGCTCGGCGCTGCGCGAGGCTTCCCGCACGTTCTCCAGGGAGACCCTGAGATTGTCCCGGTTCTCGTTCACCACGGCATTCAGGCTCGCCACCAGCTCGTTCATGCGCATGACGAGCTCGCCGCCGTCGCTGCGCAGGGTATGGGAAAAATCCCGAATGTTCGACATGGTGCCGCGCAGGTCCGCGAGGATGTCTTCCATGGAGCGCGCGCCCCGCTCGCTGCCGAAGACCTGCCGGAGCGACGCCGTGACCTGCTTGATGTCGTCGGAGATGGCCGAGAGCTGGTTGATGAGCTTGTCCACGTCGCTCGGCGACACGGTGACGGCGATCTCTTCCGTGTTCTCGTAATACCCGATGGAGGCGCCGTGGGGATTCGAACCCGGGGACCGGTCGGGTATGATCTCCACGTATTTCTCGCCGAGCAGGCCCAGGGTCTTGATCATGGCGCGCGAGCCGCGGATGATGCGGACTTCGGGCTGGATCCGCAGGGTCAGCCGAGACCTGCTGTCCACGAGCTCCACCTTCTCCACCGTGCCGATCTGGACGCCGGCCATGCGGACAGCGGCCTTGGCATCAAGTCCCGCCACGGAGTCGAACTCGGCGATGAGCGTATAGCCCTTCTTTTCACCGAACTCGTATTTGCCCACGGCAAAGGTCATCCAGAGCAGCGTGACCGATCCCACCAGGACCAGCAGCCCCACCTTCGCCTCTGCACTCAGTTTATACATACGCGTCCCTTCCTAACAGCGTGTCCAAAGGTTGCGGTCACGATGCCCGTTTCGTCCAGCGGCTGCGTCGTTCGTGATGCAGCGTTACCGTTGCCGACTCACGATACGGGCTTCGTTACCGTTCTCGCAGCTCCCGCTATTACTCCGCCGTGATGGGGCCCACGGCGCTTCCCGTGATGAACTGGCGCACGATGGGATTCTCCGTGTTCCGGATCTCGTCGGGCGTGCCCGTTTCGAGTATCCGGCCCTTGTACAGCATGGCGATGCGGTCCGATATCTTATAGGCGCTCTGCATATCGTGCGTGATCGCAACGGACGTGACGCCGAGCTTCTTTCTGAGATCGATGATCAGGTCGTTGATCGCGTCCGCCATGATCGGGTCGAGCCCCGTTGTCGGCTCGTCGTACAGGATGATCGCCGGGTCCATGGCGATGGCCCGCGCCAGGCCGACGCGCTTCTTCATGCCGCCCGAGAGGTCCGCCGGCATCTTGTCCTCCACGCCCTTCAGGCCCACCAGCTCCAGCTTCTTCGTGGCAACGGCCCGGATCTCGTCATCGGTCATCTTCGTATGCTGCTTCAGGGCGAAGCCCACGTTCTCCCAGACCGTGAGCGAATCGAAGAGCGCCGCAAGCTGGAACAGCATGCCGAACTTCTTGCGCAGCTCGTTCAGCCCCTCCCCGTCAAGGGCGCTGATCTCCTGCCCGTCGATGATAACCGTTCCCTTGTCGGGGAACAGCAGGCCGATGATGTGCTTCAGCAGCACGCTCTTGCCGCTGCCGCTGCCGCCGATCACGGTCATGCTCTCGCCCTTCTCCACCGCCAGGTCGGCGCCGCGCAGCACATGATGGGCGCCGAAGCTCTTATGGACGTTCCTGATCTCGATCATGGCCATGGCATCACCAGAGCAGGGCTGACAGGAAATAGTCCAGGATCAGGATGAGCATGCACGATACCACCACCGCCCCGGTCGTGGCCTTGCCCACGCCCTCGGCGCCCCCTTCGGTATTGAATCCCTTGTAGCAGCCGATGAGCCCGACGACGGCGCCGAAGACGAGCGCCTTGATCAGCCCGTACCAGATGTCGCTCACTTCCGTGTTGTTGAGGCTCTGGTTGATGTAGGTCACGGGGTTCGTGCCGAGGATCTTGACGCCCACAAAGTAGCCGCCCGTGATCCCGATCATCATGCCCAGGATGGTCAGGAAGAACATCATGATCGTGCTGGCGATGAACCGGGGCACGACCAGATATTTCATGGGGTTCGTGGCCAGCGTCGCCAGCGCGTCGATCTGCTCCGTCACCTTCATCGTGCCCAGCTCGGCCGCCATGGAAGCCCCGGCCCTGCCCGCCACCATCAGCCCCGTCAGCACCGGGCCCAGCTCGCGGGTCATGGAGAGCGAGACCACGGCGCCGATGAGCGATTCAGCGCCGAAGCGCTTGAAGCCCGTGTAGCTCTGGAGCGCCAGCACCATGCCCGTGGAGATCGCCGTGGTGAGCACGACGGGGATGGAGTTCACGCCGATCTGCTCCATCTGCTTCAGCACATTCTTCAGGTAAAAGGGCCTGCTCACGCTCCAGCGGAGCGTCTGGCTGAAAAAGATCAGCACCTTCCCGACCTCCGCTACAATAAGCAGCGCCTTCTTGCCGAATCGTTCCAGCCACGCGTTCATCAAGACTCCATCTCAGACACGCAGAGGGCATGGAGCATGGGGCATAAGGCTTGAATCTCTTTGCTCCTTGCTCTCTGCTCTCTGCTCTCTGTTGCTTTTTCCGCGATACATGACTGCACCGGTCCTGAAACCGCGGACATACTTCAATTTTACAATCTGCAATTTACAACTTCCAATTTCCAATTGCGGCCAAAGGCCGCGCGATGCTATTCATACACCCGCGGCACGCGGCTGCTGATGCCGCACAAGACCTCATAGGAGATGGTGCCTGTCTTCGCCGCAATGTCCGCGGCCGTGATCCGCTCGCCGCCCATGGCCCCGATCAGCACCACCTCGTCGCCTTCACGCACGGCGGGAACGTCTGTCACGTCGACCATGGTCATGTCCATGCAGACCCTGCCTGCCACTGGAGCGCGCCGGCCGCGCACCAGCGCCTCTCCCCTGTTCGACAGGCCGCGGCTGAACCCGTCGGCATAGCCGATAGGCAGCGTGGCAATGAGGCTCTCCCGGCTGGTAATGAAGGTCCTTCCATAGCTGATGGGAGTTCCCGCAGGCGTTCGTTTCAGGTAGGCGATGCGCGTCACAAGGGACAGGACAGGCTTGAGATCGATCGCAGGACCGCCTGCCTCGAGGGGATTGTAGCCGTAGAGCATCAGTCCGGGCCTGACCATCGAAAAATGCGCGCCGCCGTAGTCAAGCACCGCGGCGCTGTTGGCTGCATGGCACAGGGGAACGGCTGCCCCCCTGGCATCAAGCTCGCGCATGAGCGCGGTGAAGCGGCCCATCTGGACCGCCGCGAACCCCTTGTCCCTGAGGTCGGCATCGGCAAAATGGGTCATCAGGCCCCGGACCCGCAGCTCCCGGTGCTGCCGGAGTGTTTCAATGAATCCTGCGGCGGCCTCGGGCGCAACCCCGATGCGGCCCATGCCCGTATCGATCTTGACGTGAACCTCGACCGTGCGGCCCCGCTGCCGGGCGGCGCGGACAAGGGCATCGGCCATGTCGTGCGTAAAGACCGCAGGCGTGAGGTCCCATTCGATGATCGCCTCGGCCTGGTCCGGAAAGAAGGCCCCCATCAGCAGGATCGGCGCCCTGACGCCGGCCTCGCGCAGTTCGCGCCCTTCTTCCACGAGCGCTACGCCGAGCATATCGGCCCCCAGGCCCAGCAGATGGCGCGCAATGGGAACGGCGCCGTGGCCGTAGGCCTGGGCCTTCACAACGGCCAGGACCTTCCTGCCCGGCGTCCTGCCCGTCACTTCCCGGAAATTGTGCGAAAGAGCGCCGAGGTCGATCCTGGCCTCCGTGGGGCGGCGCGACGCCGGTCCGGTCACGGCATGGGGACCGCGGCCCTGCGAAGCATCTTCAGTGCGTGATGCTCTCATTGATCCCCTCGAAGTCCCCCTGCTCCGGCGCCACTTCGATCTTGTCAAAGGACTGGCCGCACTCCATGCACTCCCAGTGATGCACGGTCCAGTATTCCGTGTCCAGTTCGACGCTGTAATCGTTTTCCTGAAAGAGATCTGTTCCGCCGCAAAAGGGGCACAGAATGGGTTCCATGAACGTCCTCCGCTCCCGGCCCGCCGCCGCACCGGCCTGCGTGCACAAACGATCATCGGGCACAGTGGTCCTACGCGTAATTGCAACGTACTCTATCATAGCATGGTTCTTTTTGCAAAAGCTTTTTGTCAGGAAAGGGAATGAAGACAAAAAAGAAAGGGACAGTCCCCGCTGCTGCCAGGGGGGCTGTCCCTTCAGATGCCGAAGGACTGTCCCTTTCTTCTACTTGATCACCCTGATGATGTCCACACCCTCGAAGGTCGTTGTTCCCACCTTGCCGGAAACATGGACCGGCACCTTCTCGCCCTGGGGTAGCAGGGCGATGACGTCGCTCCGCTTGAACTTGACCATCAGGTCCGGAATGCCGTCCTTGTCCTGATCGCCCACTGCCGTGGGCCGGGCCTCTGCAGGGATGGTCCCTTCCAGCCGGACCGAAGACAGGTCGACGTCCTTCGGCGCATACCCGGCGGGAAGTTCGATATACACGACGACCCAGGTGCCTTTGCTGCCCTGGTTCAGCGTGTTCGGGTCAAAGTCGATCGTGGCATTGATCGCTGTTACGGGCAGGTGGACCGAGAAAGTCGCCATGTCCATCCAGGGCCCGTAGCGCTCGCCGTCATGGGCACGAGAGCGCCACTGGTACTTTGTCTTGTCCAGCAGCGCCTCAGGCACCTGAACGGATGTAATGCCCGAGTTGCCTTCCGGAACAGCCGTGATCTTCTGCACCAGAACGGCGCCTGCATATATCTCGAAGTCATAGGTCAAGTGGTCGCTGTCCGGGTCTTCGGCGTTCCTGACCGACAGCTCCGGTCTGAGCGTGGCAACGCTGGCGCCTTCACCAGGGGCGATGAGCTGCGGCGCGCCCGGCGCGTCATTTGCCGTGTTCACCATAAACGAGGCAAGCGTCATCCAGCCGCTCCATGCTTCTCCATC